>CACXFY010000022.1 GCA_902767005.1 uncultured Erysipelotrichaceae bacterium | reverse complement strand
GCTTCTTCTAATTCTTTTAAATGAGCCTCTAAGTCTTCTGGATTATCAAAACAAATACCATAAATTCTTTGAAGCATCTTATTCTTTGCGTCACCTTTCCAATAAGCGCCTGATACTTTTAATAATTTAAAATTCTTTAATTCTTTTACACTTTCAACATGTGGTCCACGGCATAGATCAGTAAAATCTCCTTGAGTATAACAAGAAATAGTTACTTCATTTTCATCCATTCTAGATATTAAATCTATTTTATATGGATCATCTTTAAACTTTTCTAATGCTTCTTTTTTAGATAATTCCTCACGATAGATTCTTTTACCGTCTTTAGCAAGTTTTTTCATTTCTTTTTCTATTTTTGGTAAATCTTCTTCTGTTAGAGTTACATCTCCTAAATCTATATCATAATAGAATCCTTCTTCAATAACTGGACCTACCCAAAATTTTGCATCTGGATATAGGTGTTTTACAGCTTGTGCCATAAGATGGGCACATGAATGGTTTTTAACATTTAATTTTTCATCTTCTTTTATATTTATCATCTTTTCTTTCCTCCTTGTTTTTCTTCAGTTAATTGTTCCAACTTTATTCTGGCTATTTCTTTTCTTATTATTTTTATTTCATCTTGAACATTAGCTAGTTCTTCGGTATATGCTTCTTTATCTTCTCCTCTAGCTACTCCCATTTTTAACATTTTTTCTTGATATCGTAGATTAAATAATCTGGTTCGAGCTTCTTCTTCTGACATTTAATCGCCTCCTTTAATAAAAAAAGCGACCTTGCAAGGAGCAAGATCGCGGTACCATCCTTTATTATACTTAATTAAATAACGACTTGCGCCGAGAATACTTTGCATATTCCTACTCGAAAGGTAGTAATAAATTAACTAACTGTTCATTCTCACCTAACATGAACTCTCTTAAAGTATCATTAATTTATCGTGTCCTTTGTCAATGTATTTCTTTAATCATTATAACATGTTTATTTTATTTTTCAAGTATTATCTTTTACCCCATTCATGTGGGACATACATTTGAACGCCTAAACCATAGTAATTTTGATTAATTCTGACGTTAGAATATCTAAACCAACTATTTAGATCATGACATCTATTATCACTTGGATTAAACAGATGACAATCTAATAGAGCTAAATGTAAGTGTACTCCTGTTGAATATCCAGTTGATCCCATATAGCCTAATGCATCATTTATTGTTACTTGTTGCCCAACATGAATATTAGCATATCTTGATAGATGGGCATATTGTGATGTATAAGCTTTTCCATTTACATTATGATAAACAGTTACTACTAACGCTCCATTAGGATCTCTATAAATACCTGATATTCTACCATTCGCAACCGGGAATATTATTTCATTAGTACCACGTGGACTAGTAATATCATAAGCATTATGTCCCCAATGTGGATACTGTGTAATTTTTCCTCGTTCAGTAGGTAAATACCATATTCTTGGTGGCTTTGTGTCAGTGGCTTTAGAGTTGTCTCTTGTTGGTAGATTTTGTGAGATAATCGATACATTTTCTTCTTTTTGATCTAAGTTTTCTTTACTGGCTACTTTTACTGGAGCCATATCTTTTATATTTACATACTCATAGTTTAGAGCATAAGTATCTATGCTTTCTTTATTGGTATCTAAATAGAATAAAACCGCTAATACTAAAAAGGTAATAGATATCAGTATTAGGCCTTTATTTCTAATGATGTATCTGTCGGTTTGTCTCATAAAAACCACTCCTTACAAAGCAGTGGTTATTATATAATAATATGTTACAATTGTCAATTTAGTGTCTTTTTCGATAGACTTTATTAAATTCTTCAGTAAACCATTCTATTGGTTTAGAGCGACTATTTATTAATCGTGTTTTTTCTTTTAATTCTTCTTCTAATTCTATTAATTCTTTTTCTGTAGGATTATTGTCATAACATACTTCTAGAGCATGTTCTACCAATATGTCTGGAGATCTTCTCAATTCGGAAGTACAGTGACAATAATGTTCTAGACCTAATCCATTATGTGAACCATGTAGGTCATACCAACCTCTTGGATAAACACCTGATAAGATATTAGATAGTTGTTTAAATTGATCACCACCATAGTTATCAGTTAATGATTTAGCCATTGATTGAAGTTGTTTATTTAATTCTTCATCTACTTCATGAACTCTATAGATACAAGGCATATCGTTATCAGAAAAATAACTTGCTACTCTATGTCCTGTTAACATAGCACATAAATAAACTATTTTTTCAGCACCAACCATCTTAACACGTAAGCCAGCACTATCTTTTTCAGCTTCTTTTAATCCTTCATATAATTCATTAGGTTGATAATTCTTTTCTAAAGCATTAGCTACATTATTTAGATTAGTTACTAATTCTTGTAAATTTGGATTAATTGTACCATTTTCTAAGACATCATTTATTTCTTGATAAGTGGCTTTCTTTTTACTAATGATAATGGTCTTTAAGAATCTTTCATTTACTATTTCACCATTTGGAGATATTTCATAATAATAAGATCTCGCTAACTTTGGAGCATTTGGTAATAATGAAGCATGATCAGCTGAAAAGCTATAAGGAAAGATTGGTATCGTCCTATTATAATCATTATCATTATCTTGAAATTTATGTGATAAGTAAATAGATGAGTTTCTATTTATAGCTTCTTGAACTGGTAATGATTCATATGGTAAATAACCTAATACACTAGCAATATGAACACCTAACAAATAATTACCATTGGCTAATTTTTTACAAGATAAGGCATCATCTATTTCAATAGCACCAGCTCCATCTATAGTAATAATGTAATCATCAACTATTAATCTATTTGGATAGTTTTCTTCACTAAATGGAGTTGTATATATATTTAATTCATCTATTAATTCTTCATCAAATGATATAGGTATACTATATTTAGCTGCTAAAGAAGTTATATCTCTTTCTTTTTCATCATTATTTTTTAATTTTGCTAGTAACTCAGTTAAGTATTCAATTTTCTCAGAATTAGTTTTAGCTTTTTTCTTCTTGTAAGATAATTTATTAATTTCTTTTATTAGTATTTGTTCACAAGTTCTTATATCACTATTAGTAACAGATAAACTCTTTTGTTTTAATAATAATGATACTAGATTAGTATAGTATAAAATATCTTCTTCAAGATCATCTTCAATACTTAT
>CACXFY010000021.1 GCA_902767005.1 uncultured Erysipelotrichaceae bacterium | reverse complement strand
TATGGATGAATATTATCTTTTTGTTCTTTTTTTATTTCTCTTAATATTTCTATATAGTTATATAGGTTACTAGTATCTGAATATATAACTAAATTATCAGATCTTTTAGCAACTTCTACAAATTTAAAATAATATGGTATTTTTCTTTGGATACATTTTTTTGTAAACTCTGTTGCGATTCTATAGACATCTATTCCTTCTGTATTTAAGTATAATCTATGTTCTATTGGAAAATAATTATCTTTATGAGTTGTTACGGCATGTGATGAAATGTGATCCCAACTAGAGCCTCCTCCAAAAGAATCAAAGCGATATTTATCCATTGCGTCATCTAATGTTCTATCTTCATAAGATCTATGAAGTACTTTATCAATAGTTTCATAATCATATAAATCTGGAACTTTTAATAAATAATTTCTTAAAACAACAAAATCATTTCCTAATTTTCCTCTATTTCTTAAATCAATAAATTCTTGTTTTGTCATAGAAGTTATTCTATTTTTCCATATATTAAAGATTAGAGAATAGAATCTATTTCTATCATCTATCATTATCATATCAGGATACTCTTTTATATCAGAATCTATTTTAACAATTTTTGAATAAAAGTCTCTATATTTATTATCATCGACATAAGCCTTTAGAATTTTATCTAAAAAATCAGGTTTATCTAAAGGATTAGTAATTTCACTAAATAATCTTTCTAATGACATACTAATCACCTTCTCTTACTTTCTCTTGTAGTCTTAGACTTTCTGCTCTTACTATTTCTTTAATATTTAATAAATATCTTAGATCTTTTATTTCTTCTGGATAATAGTTTCCTTCTATTACCTTATCATTTAGTACTACTTTATACCTTGTTGATAATACTTCTTTATTATCATATTCATCTTCTAAAACTGATAAGTCTATATCATTTATTTGATCCCAAAGATTACTTGGTAATTCGAATGTACTAGAGTCTTCTTCTACTTCATTTATATTATTTATACTTATATATTTAGTTGTAATAGTTATTTTATCAGTTACTTCAATACTTGTTTCTAATGGTATACCTAAATCTTTTTCATCATTATAATAATAATGTGTATATATTAACTTATTCATTTTATCACCTATTTGTTCTCTAATTCTTTTATATCTACACTACTAATTGTTTCAAATTTCTTTGATATTTTATCAGTAGTTATTGATACGTTTTCTACATCTTTATTTACTGTTTGAATACTTCTAGCTAGTTTATCCCAACGTTCTTTATATCTACTAAATTCTAGTCCTAGTTTATTTAATTCTTCATGAATAATAGAAGTATATTTATCTCTTTCCATATTCTTTATAATCATTTGAATTACTGTTAGAGTTGATATTAAAGTAGTTGGAGATGTTATCCATACTTTTTTCTTATATGCATAATTAATTATATCTGGATGATAGGCATTAATCTCTGCAAAAATAGCTTCAGCTGGTAAGAAAAGAATGGCTTGATCTGCTGTTTCTCCTTGAATTATATATTTACTGCTTATAGCATCAATATGTTTTTTCATATCTTGTTTAAAAGCTTTTTCATATAATTCTCTTTGTGATGTTGGAGTTTTCTTATCAGTCATCATTTGATAATTTTCTAATGGAAATTTAGAATCTATACATATTGTACCTAGTGGATCTGGTGCAAATACTACTGAGTCTGCTATTGTTCCGTTAGATAGTGTATATTGTAATCTAAAGACATTGTCATTCTTTTCTCCAAAAACACTAGTTAGAATATGTTTTAGGTTTACTTCTCCAAATATTCCACGCGTCTTTTTATCTGTTAATATGCTTTGAAGAGATACTATATCAGTACTTAGTGTTTCTATCTTCTTTTGAGCTTCATCTATTTTAGATAGTCTCTCTAAAACATTCATAAATGTTTTATTAGTCTTTTCAAAGTTTTGATCTAGTCTTTCGTTAACTTTTTCATTTATTTGAATTAATCTTTTTTCTACTTGTTCATTTAATTTAGTAAAATCATCATTCATATTACGATTTAGGTCAGTTTTAAATTCGCCTATTTCTTTATTAATACTTAGTTCTAGTTTACCTAGTCTTTCAGTAATATTAGCTTCATTAATATTTTTAAAGATAGATATTATTCCAAGTATTAGATTAATTACTAATAATACTATTATTATATATTCCATAAACCCTCCTATTCTATGTGCATCTTTTTACTTACTATTTTAGATACTATATAAGCTATTAATAGAGCTATTACTATAAAGATAATAGCACTTAGATCAGTCATACTTTCTATAAAGCTTTTACCTATTATTCCCCAGAAAGATATAGTAGATACTTTACCTATTAATAATGCTGCGATAAACTTTTTTCTTGGTAAGTTAGATACTCCAGCTATGATATTAATCAAAAAAGCTGGTGTAAATGGAAGAGCTATTACTAAAACTAAACCACTTAATGATATTTCATTAAATCTTTTAGCTCCTCTTCTTACTCTTTCTCTATTTTTTTCTTTTAAATGCTTCATGATAAATCTTACAGATAAGGCTTTAAAAAACATATATGATAAGATACAACCTATTATTGTGGCGATATAAGATAACAATACGCCTATTATTAAACCAAAAGCGTTACAATTAAGCGCAACAAAAACACCTAATGGTAATGGAGGAATAAATGATTCTAGTATTATTATTAAGAATCCTACTAAAGGTCCACCATTTGTGATTAGGTTAGTAATTTGATCAATAATTGTAGATAGTTGTTCCATCTTACCACCTATTATTATTATATTACATATGTAAATAATTATAAAGAATAAAAAAAGAACCTTTACAGGTTCTATTTAATTCTATATGGATTCTTTAGAGTACCTTTTCCACTCTTATATAATACATTCTTATTTAATACTATTACAGCTCTAGCAATAGCATAAGTAGATGTATTTTCTGATTTTACAGCACCATTTGTTTTTACTTGGTAAGCTTCAAAATTGCTTGATTTATTAGCTGTTGCTAACCACCATTCATAGCCTGTTACTAAATAGTTATAATTGGCACATGAATTAGATGTTGAATTCTTACAATTTGGATCTATTGATGCAGCCATATAATCAGATAATGTTAATAATCCTACTAACTGATTTCTAGTAGTTTCTTTACATTCTATACTGTTATTATTACCTTCTTCAGTAGTTGTTCTCTTTCCAGTACATAGATTGAAAGATACTATCTTATTCTTTTCTGATTTACTTAATAGAGCTTCTCTATTATCTTTATCTGGATTTGTATATACTTGGTCAAGATATTCTCTTATACGACTTGATCCATAATTATTAATTCCAGCTGCATATGAAGCATCTTCATTATATCTATCATCCCAATCAGTAGTCATTCCTACTTCATCTTGAGATACTAAGTAGATTTGATTATTTCTATCTACTTTGAAGATTCTCCACATTCTTTCATCCATTTCTAAATAGTTTTTAACTTTTTCTCCACGGAATACGTAAGCTCCGTTTAAACTATATAGTCCATATCCTGAACTTGTTAAGTTTTCGCCACTTGTAATAACACTTGCTAACTCTGTTGTTACATAGTCTTCTCCACATGTTAGGTATGGTGTATATAAGTAACTAGAAGCAGATTTTTCTACTCTTACTGTTCCATTACAATTAGTTTCATCTCCTGCGTACTCAGTAAATGGTTTCATATATTCACCATTGATTAAATTAGCAGCTTCTATTTCAACTATTCCGCCTTCAGCTTGTGGCAATTGGTCTTTATTATCTTTAAAGTAAGCTATTGCGGCTGTTCTTAAAACATCTTCTAAATCATCATATGTATATTTATGTTTCATAAATACTGATGCTAGTAAAAGGACAATAGCAATAAAAATTACAACAGCAATTACTATAAACATAAAACGCATCATAGTTTTTTTGGCATCTATTTTATCTCTATCACTTGAACTTGATGAATCACTATAACTCTCTTCTTCATCGTAATCATCTTCAGTTTTAATATCATTTTTATCGTTCATATTAATAGTCTCCTTTTCATATATTCCTAACTAAATTATAATAGATATTTATTAATAAGTAAAGAAAGAAAAAGCCTTATATTACTATAAGACTTTTATAATTATTAATTATCGAAGAAATCATCAAAGAAATCGTCATCTTCCTCTAAATCTTTATTTAAATCTAAATCTATTTTTGGTGTTTGTGGTACAGCAATAGGTGTTTCATCTAATTTAGGTATACGATTTTCTAATGAAGATATTTGACTTGTAATCTTCTCTTCTGGAAGTGGATTAATAATGTTATTTATACTATTCTTTGGTTCTTCTATCTTTTCTTCTTTTACTTCCACTACTTTAGCTTTTTCTGCTTCTTCTTTTCTCTTTTCTTCTTCTTCCAATTCAGCAATCTTAGCATCTATTTTCTTTACTAATTCATCAACATCAAAACCTAAATCATCATCCTCTTCTTCTTTTTCTGGTTCTTCTTGTTTAGTTGGTTTTAGATCTTCCTCTAAGAATAATGGTTTACTAAGCTCTTCTTCAATATTTGGTAATTTTTCTTCCTTCTTTGGAAGAGATGCTTCTCTCTTACTTAATAGTTCTTCAAAACTTGTTTTCTTATTTTTACTAGCAAAGATATCAGCATCAATTTCTTTACTTTCTTCTCTTCTAGTTAGGAAATCAGGAATTCTTGTTTCTCTATTTGGAAGAGATGGTCTTTCCATTTCAACTGGCATCTTTTCTGGTCTGATAGCACCTAGTGGATTACCACCTTCCATTCCAGATGGTGCTTCACCACGATCAGCTGCATTCATCATTTCTAGTAATTTTTTCTTTTTTTGATTTTTGACAAATTCTTTTATATCAAAAGTGTGAACTACTTGTTTTGGTCTTCTTGGATATTTAGCTTCTGGGAATTTTCTACCCCAATCCAATTGCCAGTTTGGAGTTAATTTAGTCTTAAATGGTTGTTTACGCATACGAAGTATAATTACTTCATATTGTTTCATTCTTTGTAAGTCAGAAACTGTTACTAATGGTGTTGAAGCTGTCTTATCATCTTTTTTAGATTTAACTTCACCACACATCTTAGATATTTCTTCTAAGGCTTTTAACTCTGTAGTTATCAAATAAACAATATTACCACAGTTACCACGTATTGTTTCAGCATCTTCTTTACCATAAACAGAATCTAACTGTGCAAAGTTTTGAATAATCATTGTAAATCTAATTCTTCTTGAACGTGCCGCAGTGATCATTGTAGTTACATCTTTTAGTGGCGGCATGTTTGCAAACTCATCAAGTAAGAAATTAGTTCTAACTGGTAATTTTCCACCATGTCTTTGAGCAACACTAATTAATGTTTCATATATTTGTTTTAATAAAATTGTTACTAAAGAGTGATAAGTTTTCTTTTCATCTTGAATAACTATAAATACAGCTGTTGGTCTCTCTCCAATACTTTCTAGATTTATATCTGAATGTGATAACATTTCTGATAAATTATCACGTGATGCGAATAGTTTAACTTTTTGTTTAAATACAGATAAGATACTTGCTTTAGTTTCATTAGGAGCCATAATGGTACTTGATGCATTAATTGAGGCAGCTGATGCTGGATCCTTACCGGCAAAATACTCTTTAATGTAAGTTGAGCCTCCAAACTTTTCTTCTCCAACAGTAGTCGCTAAAGAGATAGAGTTGATATTAATTTCTTCTTCTTTAGCATCTTCAAATAAACCTAGAGCTACTCCTGAGAAATAATCAGCTGATGTTTTTTCCCAGAATGGATCGGCATTTTTATTTGAATCATCATATAGTATATTTAATGCTAAGTCATCTAATAACTCGATAGCTTTATCTTGATTACCTGATTTATAAATCTTATATGGTAATGACATTGGATTCCAAGCATTACCGTTTTGAGGATCACGGAAGTTTAATAGTAATATTTGATATCCACGTGCTCTTAACATATTAGAAGTTTTTTCATAGATTTCACCTTTTGGATCGGTAATAATCATTGATTCTTTTGCTTTAGCTAAACTATGTACTTGTGGTAGGATAACTCCTTGAGTTTTACCAGAACCAGTTGCTCCGATAACTAATGAGTGATATTCACTATCATCTACCCACATAGTTTCTTTATTAAGAATTAGTGGTATACCAGCTTTTTTACTATTAACTTGTTTAATAGGTACTTCTTCTAACTCTTCTTGGATTTCTTTATCTTTAGCCCAGCGTGAATAACCTTTATCTTTTTTATCAGTAGTAATACCAAAACCTTTTTCTCTTTCGAAGAATAGTGATGAAACACTGATAAATAGTCCACCTAGCGCTAATAAGTAAATTACTATTGTAGATAATATAAACTTTGGTAAGAAGGCTGGAAATGGATTTAATCCTGATAAATGACCTTCTGAAGCAAATGTAGATAGATTAACTACTCCAATAGCAACGATATATAATAAGAAGACAGCAAACATTATAAACATTAGTAAATCTTCTGGATCGGCACGAAATTTGAACTTCATTACTACTACTCCCTTTCTCTGTTATATATTATAACGTTTTTTTTGATTAAAGTCATTATTTATTGATTAGAAACTACTATTTTGTAGTTTATTTCTTTTGTATTTGAGTCAACTTGTCTTTGAAATAACATGTCTAATTGTTCTTCTATACTATATCTTCCACAACTAACTATTATTTCATAGTTCTTGTCATTGTTGACATCTATTATATGATGGATGAATGGTCGACAACTATTAGTTCCAGTATTATCATCTACTGCTTCATATAAATCATAGATATTATCGCCATCTTTTACGACAACAAATGAGAAAACACTATCTGGATTAAACTCTGTTGCGAAGGCATTACTTAAACAATAAATTGTCTCTTCTTCTTGATCATTATCTAAATCAATATTTATTTTATTAGATACAGTAAATTTAGATGATGGAGATAATTCATGTGATTGTAAAACAAAATCTATTACATCTTTATCTTTTTCAGTAGTTTGTTCTTCAGAAAAGTCTGCTACTGTAATTGGATGATTAGTATTAAAAGCTAGTATTTTACCACCATTTGTTACAACGGCTTCTCTATTATCGGTAAAGAAATACCATTTATCATCTTTCCAAACTAGGTAATTTCCTAGTTTTTTATTATCTTCATATACTGTAAATCTTTTCCAATTAATGTCATTTATTGACTTATAATTTTGTAATGTTTGCCAACGACGTGATGAGTAATTCCAAATAGTTGAGTCTCCTATTATAAATGTGGTTGAATATCTTTCTTCATTTAGATTAGTTCTGGCAAAGAGAAAATACATTGCGGCTAAAAAGATTATTAAAATTAATATTAATGTTATATATACACCTTTTCTCATATTTTCTCCTATCCTACTTTAAAGTAATGAGCTATACTTGTATTTGCCCAATTATATTGTTGCCACATACTAGTAGATGAACTACCTGGATCCATCATTATGATGTTATCTCCTTGAACAGAATCTACTGCTACCCAGTGTTGTCCTGTATTACCTTTTACTTCTGCTACTACATAGTAGCCACTACTTACTAAGTTTTTAATCTTATTTAATTTTTCTGTTCTTGGTAAGCCACTTAAGTTTACAGAACCGCCATGTTTAAAGGCTGGAGCTACTGTAGTAGCTGATGCCCAAACAAAGTTTCCTCCTCCATCAAAGCCTCCATTTTTACTTATAGCTTGAACAAAAGTACCTGGGTTGAATGGTGAAAGATTAGTCTGTACTCCTGATTTAGCTATTAACATAGCTACTGAAGTAGCAAGACACCCTATTTGTCTTATTGTTTGACCACTATTTCCTACTTGGACGTTTGTCCATTCTCCTTCGTATTGTTTCCATTTTGAGAATTCTCCAGTTGATACTCCGGTACATGTAGCACCATCACTATTACTACAAGTCATTTTAGTTACATTAGATGCACCATATTTTCTACTTCCAGAATTATATACTTGTAATAATATTTGTTTATAATTAAGTCCTTTTTTAGCTAGTGCACTAAATTGATTTTGTTCATTTTGTACATAGCCAGCATAGACGATATTTCCAACATTATTTACAAGGACTTCGCCTTGAACTTGAGTTGCAAGTGTACGCATCTTGTGATTACTTGGCATTGGCTGTCTTCTAAAACCACTATAAGATAGTCCACTATGAACTTGTCCCCATTGACCATCTGTTCCTGAACATCCTTTATCTGGATCACAGTATACTTGGTCTTGAGTACAAGATGCTACTTGGATAATCCATTGACCATTTTCTTGTTTTATAGTACGCCAGCCACCCATATCAGTAGGCCTAGCTAAGATATAACTTCTAGCTGCTACCATTTGAGCTTTAATAGCTTCATCTGGAGCATCTGGGCCTATTTCTTGATAAGCAACTCCTAATATATATTTTTCAAAATCTACTAGTTCTTCTCCCTCTAATGGTTTACCGAATGTTCCACCATAGTTGTGGCCATTTCCAGTACCACATTGCATTAGTCGAACTTTTAGATTTGATATTTGCATTGGTTTGGATACATTTCCTTTTCCTTGGATATAGAATCCTTTAATATCATAATTACAACTACCACCACTAGTTAAGCAAGCATTAGTTGAGAAATTGAGACCTCCACCTTGATAACCAATTAAATCATAATAATCTTCTTTATGAGATATAGCTTCTTCGGCCATTGATTTTCTATCATCTAGTGTTGCTTTTGGAAAATATTCTTTAAATATTCCATTAGCTAAAGCAGTTGTTGGATCTGCATCTGTTAATTGATCAGCTATTTGTCTTATTTTTGATTCAGACAT
>CACXFY010000020.1 GCA_902767005.1 uncultured Erysipelotrichaceae bacterium | reverse complement strand
ATGTTTTGGCATTTCTTTCCATTTTAAATCTGGAATCATATGTACTGGTATATGTAAGTAATTACCTTTATTAGTAATTAATAATAAAGTATCTGTAGTATTCATTTCATATGTACCTATTACATAGTCATTTTCTTTTATTGTTAGATCATTTTCTTCTGATGCGGCATAACTACGTGAAGATGTACGTTTAATATAACCATCTTTAGTTACTAAGACTATTACATCTTCTTTAGGTATCATAGCTTGTGTATCTATTTTAATTTCTGTTATTTCATCTTTAATTTCAGTTAATCTTGGTGTTACATATTCTTTATTAATATTTTGTAATTCTTTTTTCATTACATGTCTTAGAGCAGCTTCATTATTTAAGATTTGTTCCCATATTGATATTTTCTTTTCTAAGTCTTTCATTTCTTCTTCTAATAAAGCTACATCAGTATTAGTTAATCTATATAATTGTAATGTTACAATAGCTTCTGCTTGTTCCATGGTAAAGTCAAATTCTTTTACTAAGTTTTCTTTTGCGTCTGATTTATTTTTAGAAGCTCTAATTACTCTTATTACTTCATCTAGAATAGAAATACATTTTATTAATCCTTCTAAGATATGATATCTTGCTTTAGCATGATTTAAATCAAATAGAGTTCTTCTTCTTACCACTTCTTTTTGATGAGCAATAAAAGCATCTAAAGCTGCTTCTAAGCCTAGTAGTTTTGGTCTTCTATTAACAATAGATACCATATTAAAGTTATATGATATTTGCATATCAGTATTCTTTAAGAAATAATTGATTACTAAATCAACATTAGCATTTTTCTTTAAGTCAATTACGACACGAACATCGGCTGCTGACTCATCTCGTACTTCAACAATTCCTTCTATTTTTTTATCTATTCTAATATCATCCATTTTCTTTACCATAAGAGCTTTATTTACTTCAAATGGTATTTCTGTAATGATAATTGATTTACCAGATTTGTTTTCTTCTATTTCATATTTACATTTGATGACTATTCTTCCACGTCCAGTTTTATAGGCTTCTTTGATGCCATCTATTCCTTCAACTAATCCACCTGTTGGAAAATCTGGCCCTTTAACATATTTCATTAATGTATCAAGACTACAGTTAGGATAATCTATTCTATGAATAGTAGCATCTACTATTTCATTTAGATTATGTGGTGGAATATTGGTAGCATAACCAGCTGAAATACCTTGAGCACCATAGACAAGTAATGCTGGAAATCTAGCTGGTAGAACAGTTGGCTCTATAGTTGTATCATCAAAGTTTGGAGCAAATTCAACTGTATCTTTTTCGATATCACGAAGCATTTCATTAGCTATTTTAGATAATCTAGCCTCTGTATAACGATAAGCAGCTGGTGAGTCTCCATCAATAGATCCATTATTTCCGTGCATATCAATATATGGTAATCTAGTCTTCCAAGGTTGAGACATTCTTACCATAGCGTCATATATAGAAGTATCACCATGTGGATGGTAATTACCTATTACATCCCCAACAGTCTTAGCACTTTTTCTATATCCTTTATCATATGTATTATGTTCTTTATGCATTGAATATAGTATTCTTCTTTGAACTGGCTTAAGACCATCCCTAGCATCAGGTATAGCACGATCTTGGATAATATATTTTGAATAAGATCCAAATCTTTCACCCATGATGTCTTCTAAAGTGTAATCAAATATTTTTTCAATTACTTCTTGTGTTTCAGTTTTCTTCTTAGGCATACTATTACCTACTTTCTATTAATTTGCTTCTATTTTATAGTCGTCTTCTAATGAAAACTCTACGTTTTCTTCAATCCATTCTTTACGAGGTGGTACGTCATCTCCCATAAGAATAGATACTCTTTTTTCAGCTAATTGAGCATCTTCTATATTTACTCTAATTAGTGTTCTAGATCCTGGGCGCATAGTTGTTTCACAAAGTTGATCAGCATTCATTTCACCAAGACCTTTATATCTTTGAATATCGCATTTTTTACCTTTAGATTTTTCTTTCATATCTTCTACAGTATAAGCATATTCTACTTCTTTACCACTTTGTATTTTAAATAGTGGTGGTAAGGCTACAAATAATCTTCCATTTTCTATTAATGGTCGCATGTAACGATAGAAGAATGTCATTAATAGACATTGAATATGACCTCCATCTTCATCGGCATCTGACATGATTATTACTTTGGCATATTCACAATCATCTATATCAAAGTTTGGACCATATCCTGCTCCTATTGTATAAATCATAGTATTTATTTCTTCATTTTTTAGAATGTCTTCTTCTTTGGTTTTTTCGGTATTTAATACTTTACCACGAAGAGGAAGAATTGCTTGATATTTTCTATCTCTTCCAGATTTAGCACTACCTCCAGCAGAATCACCCTCGACTAAGAATAATTCATTCTTTGTTTTATCTTTACTTTGAGCTGGAGCAAGTTTTCCTGATAGCGATCTTTCTTTATTATTCTTCTTAGTACCTTTACGTGCTTCTTCTCTGGCTTTTCTTGCTGCTTCTCTAGCAATCTTACTCTTTAAAGATTTATTTATTATCTCTGTTGCGATAGCTTTATTCTCTTCTAAATAAACACGTAATTGATCAGTTACAATTTGTTCTACAGCAGTCTTAGCAGCAGGAGTTCCTAATTTTCCTTTTGTTTGTCCTTCAAATTGTAATATTCCTTCTGGAATCTTTAAACTAATTACAGCAGTTAATCCTTCACGAACATCACTACCTTCAAAGGCTTTATCTTTTCCTTTTACAAAACCATTTGTTTTAGCATAGTCATTAAATACTCTTGTAAGAGCTGTTTTGAATCCAACTTCGTGAGAACCACCATCGATTGTTTTAACATTATTTACAAAACTTACAATGTTTTCATTATATGTATCAGTATATTGCATAGCAATATCTACTTCGATATTATCTTTGTTTCCTTCTATTGATAATACTTGATTAAGAGTGTTTTTTCCTTTATTTATTTCTTCTACAAATTCTTCTATACCGCGCTCATAATGAAATTTAGCGTCTCTTTCATCTTCTTCATCAACTACTTCTATAGTAATTCCTTTAAGTAGAAAAGCACTTTCTTGCATTCTTTCACAAACATTAGTATATGAAAAATTAGTATTTGAAAATATTTCTTCATCTGGTAAGAATCTTACTGTTGTACCAGTACGATTGGTTGTTCCAACTTGTTTTAATGGTACAGCTACATGTCCTCCATTTTCAAAGCGAATATAGGACTCTACTTTATCTCTTTTTATAGTTACTTCCATCCATTTAGATAAAGCATTAACAACACTTGAACCTACACCATGTAATCCACCAGATACTTTATAACCATCTGATTCGAATTTACCACCAGCATGTAAAATTGTATATATTACTTCTGGTGTTGATTTTCCAGATTCATGCATTCCAGTTGGTACACCACGCCCATGGTCTTCAACACTTACTGATTTATCTTTATGAAGAGTTATTTTAATATAATCGCCATATCCATTAATAGCTTCATCTACTGCATTATCAACTATTTCCCAAATAAGATGATGTAGACCACGTCTATCAGTAGAACCAATATACATACCTGGTCTTTTTCTTACAGCTTCTAAACCCTCTAGTATTTTAATTGACGATGCATCATATTTTCCAGCCATTATTATCACTCCTAATATTTACACTATTTATAATAACAAAGTTGTCTAGTTTTTGCAATTTTCTTTACTTATTTTGACATTAATTGTGTTGCTATATAATGATATAGGAAAGAAAAAGAACAATGTGTTGTTCTTTTATTTTATTCCATTTATTAGATAATCTTTTATAGTAGTTCTTCTTAATACTTCTTCATTATTAGCAGCAGACATTCTTAAAGCATCAAAGTCACCTACTAAATATAATTTCTTTTTTGCTCTTGTTACTCCAGTATAAATTAGTTTTCTATATAACATTTTATAGTATTGTTTTATTATTGGTATTACTACTATATCAAATTCTGATCCTTGAGCTTTATGGATACTTATAGAATAAGCTAATCTAAAATTATTAAAATTAGATGGAGTATACTTTACTAAATTATTATCAAAATCTATATTTATTTCTTTCTTTGGAGTAGTCTTTATTTCATCTATTAGTCCAATATCTCCATTATAAACATTTTCATCTGGCATATTAGTTAATTGTATTACTTTATCTTCTTCTCTAAATGTTACTTCTCCAGATTTTAATTCATTTTTATTTTTAGATTTATTATTTAATATTAATTGTACTTGTTTATTTATTTCATCTATACCATTTACTCCTTTATAGATAGGAGCTAGTATTTGGAAATCTTTATAAGAAACATCTTTATATGTTTCTACTAAATCTTTTACATTATCTATTATTTCATTATTTAAACATTTAATAAAAGTAAGATCTTCTGTCTTATTAAATATATCTTCAGTAATAGTATTATTTCTTATATCATAAGCTAGATTGATAATATTAGAATCTTTTCCTTGACGATATAACTCAGTTAATTTTATAGTTGGTATCTTATCAGAATTAATTAAATCATGCAGTACTTGACCAGGACCAACTGAAGGTAATTGATGATCATCTCCTACTATTAATATTTTACAATTACTAGAGATTCCTTTAAGTAGAGCATCCATTAAATAAGTATCTATCATACTTGCTTCATCAATAATTATAAATTCTACTTTAGATTTATTATATTCATTTACTTGAAATTTATTAGTTTCTTTTTGCCATTTTAAGAATCTATGGATGGTACTAGCTCTTAAATATGTTGCTTCTGTCATACGTTTTGCCGCTCTTCCAGTTGGAGCCAGTAATGCTAATTTTTCTTGTAGTTTTTCATATGAGTATTTATTCATTCTTCTATATACTTCGCATATGGCTTTCATAATTGTAGTTTTTCCTGTTCCTGGTCCTCCAGTAATAATTAAAATATCTTTTAGATAACTCTCTTTTATAGCCATTAATTGCTCATGATTATATTCTATTTCATAGAAGTTTTCTAATTCTTTTATTAAGTCATCTAGTTTAGTAGAACTTTTTTCTTCGTTTTTAGTTAATAATCTTAGTCTTTTAGTAATATATGCCTCAGCATAATACATATCATTTAAGTATAATTTTTCTTCTTTTAAGATTATTTTATTATCAGTAATTAATTCTTTTAAAGCTTTAATATACTTTTCTTCTTCTATTGATATAGTCAATACTCTTGGTAAATAGTTTTCTAATTCTTCATCATAGTAATAGCAATGACCATATGTATTACTTATTTCAGTCATAATATATAGTAATGCTGCTTTTATACGAATAATTGCGTCTTTTTCTATTCCCATACGTATAGCAATCATATCTACTTTTTTAAAGTTAATCTCTAAAATATCATTTACTAAAGTATAGATATCTTCTTCAATTATCTTTTTTGTACTTTTTTGATATTTATTATAAATTAACATTGCATCTTTAGTATTAAAACCTAATTCATTTAAATATACTATTGTTTCATAAGAAGATTCATATTCTTTTAATTTAAAATGAAGAGTATCAACATCTTTCTTAGTTATTTTAGGTATTAATAATAAATTTTCTGGAGTTTCTAAAATTATTTTTAATGTATCTTTTCCTAGCACATCGACAATAGATTTAGCTTTCTTCTCTCCTATTCCTTTAAATAGACCACTAGTTAAAAAATCTACTATTGAATCTTTTTCAACTGGTTTACATCTTTCATATGACTCTACTTGAAATTGTTCTCCATACTTTTCATGTTCTACTAATTTACCATAAAACATATAGGTATCTATATCATTTAACTCATGAAAATAACCTGTAAAAGTAATTGTTTTACCTTCATAATCAGCCAAAGATTCATCACTTACTTCAGACACTTTAAAAAGACCGATATGATAACCACTCGATTCGTTTTGAAATATAGTCTTTGTATAATGTCCTTTTATAAACTTTGGCAAATTACCACCTCTGTTTTTTATTATAACATATTAAATATAATAAAAAAGCTCATTTATGAGCTTTAATTATTCTCCTATACAATATGGATAGTCTACATCTTTAATAGTTAATTTTATTAATTCATTATGTGGTAATTCTTTATTTATTTTTACATATAAATAGTTAGAAGTATGTCCATAACTATAACCATCTTTATATTCTTCTACTAATACTTCTACTTCTTTATTTAAGAATTTCTTCATGTAATTTATTTCTAATTCTTTAGATGTTTCTATTAATCTTCTTGATCTATCTTTTTTAGTTTTATTATCTAGTTTTCCTTCCATACTAGATGATGCTGTACCTTTTCTTTCACTATATGGGAAAACATGTAATTTTGAAAATTTTAGTTTTTTACAAGTATCAATAGTTGTTTCAAATAACTCTTCAGTCTCTCCAGGAAAACCTACTATAACATCAGTAGATATCGCAATATTTGGTCTAATACTTCTTATTTCAGCTATTTTAGCAAAGAAAAAATCTAAGTCATATTTCCTATTCATTTTCTTTAATATTTCATTAGAGCCAGCTTGAATTGGTATATGTAAGTGATCTACTAATACTTTAGATTCTTTTAGTATATTTAATACTTCTTCATTTAATTCAGTTGTCTCAATTGATGATATTCTTAATCTTTCTAAGCCTTTTATTTCTACTAATTTCTTTAATAAATCAGCAAAAGATGTCTCTAAGTCTACTCCATAACTTCCTGTATGAATTCCAGTTAATACTATTTCTTTATAACCATGCTTTACTAAGTCTTTTACTTCTTTTATTACTTCTTCTTCATTTTTACTTCGACACTTTCCACGAACAAATGGAATAATACAATAACTACAGAAGTTATCACAACCATCTTGTATTTTTACAAAAGCACGAGTTCTACCAGGAAAGTTATTGATATACATATCTTCAAATTCTTTTAATCTATCAGTATATTGAAGTCTCATAGTTTCTTTATTTTTAAAATATTCATCTAATAATTCTACTATTTTAGATTTATCTTTATTACCTAAAATAATATCTAAACCTGGAATATCTATATCTTGATTAGCGGCAATAAAACAGCCCATGGCTACTACACAAGCATCGGAATTTCTTTTTATTGCTTGTCTTATCATTTTACGAGATTTAGAATCACTATTATTAGTTACTGTGCAAGTATTAATAATATAGACATCACATATATCAGTGAAATCTTTTATCTCATAACCAGCTTTTACTAATTCATTAATAATAAATTCTGATTCATATGTATTTACTTTACAACCTAGAGTTAATACTCCAACAGTCTTCATAGTATCACTTACTTTCTTTATAATTGTTATACCAAGAAGAAGCTTTTTCTTTAGCTTTTTCATAAGCACTTTTAGCTTTTTCTTTTCCTTCTTCTATATATGGTTTGTACTCATCATAAACATTTTCTACATCACCTTTATTTTCTTCATAGAATTCATAAGTACTACCATACTTTTCTTTAAATTTTTCTTTTAATTCATTTAATTTTTCTTTAGCATTACTATAAGTCTTTTTACCATTTTCTTTTATTTCATTTTTATAATCTGGATATTTACTATCTATTTTTGAATCTATATTTTCATAGGCTTTCATTATCTTTTCTTTAGATTCGTCTTTTAATTCAGAGAACTTTTTACCTTTAATCTCTCCATCATAAAAGATAAAGTCTGTTAAAGTAACAAAAGTATTTTTTAAAGTATTCTTATCTTTTTCATTATCTATTTCTTTTTCTACTTCTTCAATGTACTCTACTAATTCTTGATCATTAGTAACAGTGTCTTTTTTATCTTCTTTTTTAATTAGATTATTATCAGTATTAGAATTATAATTAATATTTATATCGCCACATCCTGTTACTAATAATACTGCTAGTAATAAAATTAATACTTTTTTCATATTATCACTCCTGCGTGTAAATTATAACATAATACAATTAATATAACAAATAAAAAAGCTCATATGAGCTTCTTTTATTTCTCTGTATTCTGACACTTAAAACCTCTTTTTATTAAATTGTTCTTATATGTCTTTATGCTTAACTCTTTGGATTCACCCATAATAATATGAGTTTGGGACTTCTCTGTTAATACTATATTTTCTTCTCTTACTTCTACCTCACAAGAATACTCTTTTTTAATTCTATTGTTACAATAATTCTGTTTAATTGATTCTATTTTTTTGCTTGTAATCTTTATCTTTTTTTACTGTTACTATTCTAGCAGCAGTATTTGAATCATAAAACTTAATTTGTACTCTTTCTTTTGT
>CACXFY010000019.1 GCA_902767005.1 uncultured Erysipelotrichaceae bacterium | reverse complement strand
TTTTTAAATTGCATATCTACACACCAACCACTTGAATAAGAAGCAACAGTAGCATCCAATCCACCTTCTATATATAAACTCTTCTTATCATGTGGATATCTCTTAACTATCTCAAGCCCTCCAAGTAACGCTGTATTATAAGTTGTCGTTGCTATTTGGCACACACCATTTCCAACAAACTCATAATAGAATACATAACCAGCTCTATTAAATGGACCAGCTTTATTACAATAACTAAATACTTCACCAGGTTCTACTACCGTACCATTTATTAATGATAAAGCATTATTTAAATTAATATTTCTAAGATATGTATTAGGTACAAATGGAGTACTAAATGAACTAGTCATAGTATCGATAGTTTTATAACTATCATTACCATAGTGTTTTACACTATCTCCTTCTAATTCAATAACACTATCTTCCATAATACCTTGTTGATAAGCACTCTTAATCTTCTTTAAACTATTATCAACATTAAGACTATAACCATCTTCACCATCTACATATTTAACACCATTACTAGTATCAAAATAACCATTCTTTACTTTTACTTCTGTAATTCCCCTTAAAGCATTCAAAAAGTTTCTACTTTTAATCTCATCATAAGCATACGTAATTCCTAAATCAATACTCTTATTACCATTAGATAACTTCAATTTATCTGGATAACTTAATTTACTTTGACATTTTATTACTTCATTAATTGTAGAATCCATATCAATAGTTAATCCTAAATCTTTATAAGAATACTTATATTCCTTACCATTTACTTTAAATGTTACTTTCTTATCAAGAATATAATCACTATAGAAATCTAATTTATTCTTAACTCTATCAAAACTATAACCAGACATATCAAAACCATCTAAAGATATATTAGGATACACTGTAGTATCATACTTCTTTAAACTAAAATAGTTATATAATATTAAACCAATATAAAAAAAGATAAGAACAACTAATAACGTAATTAATATAATAAGTTTTGTTTTATTATTAATCTTACCTTTCATATATAACCATCCTATTTCTTGATATATTTCATTAATTCATCAGTTACTACTTTATAACCATCATTATTTAAATGCAATCCCTCAGTAGTATAATCTATATTTAATTGATCATTATCATCTACTAATAAAGAATATAAGTCTATATAAGTAACTTTCTTTTCCTTACACATCTTCTTAATTTCTTTATTTATACTCTTAATCTTATCATTATTTCTTAATACATTGACCATTTCTAAATCAATCTTTTCATTTTCACTATTATTAATAGGATATAGACTCTCCACATATATTTCTGCATATGGTCTATTATCTTGTATACCATCAACAATCTCTTTAATAGAATTACTAATCTCACTAGCATCTCTTCCATCTAAAATATCATTAATACCAATAAGTATAAATACTTTAGAAGGATTATATTGATATACTCTCTCCTTCATATTATCTATAATAGCATCTGTTCTATTTCCATTTACTCCGCTATTAACAACCGGCATATCTGGATAAAATTTTTCTAAATCATAAAAATCAGTAAGAGAATCACCTAAAAATAAATAATTATCATCTACTTTATTCTTAACTACTTCTTTTACTCTATATTTAACCACTGGTTTAGTAGTTAACACATGATGTAATGCCATCATTCCCATTACACATAAACCAATAAATATTAAACCACAAGCACTATAAATAACATAACTAAATAATGGTTTTTTTGGTTCCTTTTTCTCTTTAGGACCTACTTCATTATCAGAATCTAACTTTCTTTTAGAAGGACTACTCTTAAAATCATCCAATAAAAAGTCAGGCATTTCTTTTTTTGTTGCCTTTTTCTTTGGAGTAGTTTTCTTTTCTTCCTTCTTAATCTCTTTAGTTTCTTCTAAATTAATATCACTAAAAGGAATATCAATTACTTCCTCATCCTCTACTACCTCAAAATCATCTTTAACAATTTCTTCTTTTAAAATGTTTTTATTCTTCTTACTCCTACTAGATTTACCATCTAAGAAACTAGTATCTAAGCTACCAGTATCTTCAATTCTATCTTTATCAACTCTAATTCTAGTAGTTGCTTCTAATTTCTTTTCTAACTCTTCTATCTCTTTTAATTTTTCAGTTTTAATATCTTTTTTCTTTGGAGTAGTACTTTTCTTAGTAGTTGTAGTCTTTTTACTAGTTGTCTTCTTATCAGTAGAACTCTTCTTTCTCGTATAAGAATTAGTTCTATTACTATAAGGTTTACTTTGTTTTTTTGCCATCTTTTATACCTCTCTATTCACTCCTTATTATATCAAATTTTAACTATTAAAAAAAGAATAAATTAAATATATAAAAAAAGAAGTATTATTTACCCCTCTTAATCATTTTAAATTTAACTTATTCTTTATATCTTCAACTATTTTTTTCTTATCTTTTTCTGATAAATTATTAAAGAAATATTTATTTTCTTCAAATTTTATATGATTACAAGCTTCATTCAAATTATTTTCAAATACAACAAAACTCATACCATCTAAATATACAAATCTTCCCGCAATAAACTCTTTAGGTATTACATTAGTTGGTAGATCCTCATCATCAAAGTATTTATCACAAATAGAATTAATCATCCATTCATCTAAGCCTTCTTCTCTAAGTCTATCTAAATAATCAACAACTTCATCTTTATCTAATGAAAAAAGCATACTAAAGAACTCACAAGGTAAACTAATAACTATATTACAAGCATCATCGACTATTTCTTTATCACCAAAACTCGCAAGAACTTGACTTCTAACATTAGGATGCATCAAAACAATATGATTCTTTCTATAATTTAATCCCTTTTTAAACACTTCATCTGCACATCTAATATTAGTTCCATAACAAGCTATTATATTACTACCATCTAAAAAATCTTCTGCTATTTTTATTATCTCTTCTCTATTCATACTTCCTCCACATAATTCTCTATTACATACAATGTCTTTTTATCTTTATTAAGTAAAAGTATTAATTCATTATTATTTACTTCCTTATAATAATATAAACACTTATCACATTTAAACTTATTAATATTTATATAACTTAAATAATCATTAATACATTCACTATATTTACTATAGTACTTAGTACTTTTATCTTTCTTAGTAAATTTAATACCCCAAAGTTTATTATCTATTTTGTCATATTTAAACACTCTATAACTAATACCTTTACCAATATAGTCTTTATCTTCAGTGATTTTCATAACCTCATCATAATTACTATCTAATTTTAAATCCCATTTTCTATTCAAAGTATAAGAATATATAAATAAATGTCTATAAATATAAACACATAATAATATGACTATAAAAAGTATTAAAAACTTATATTCTTTTTTTAATTTCTTCATATTATCAACCTTCTACATTGATTATATCATAAAAAAATAACTATATAAAAAGATAAATAAATGATATTATATAATTAGGTGATAGTAATGGCCAAAGTAAGAAAAAAAAGATTACGAATAAAATGGAAAAACTTTATTATCTTCTTAATAATAGTCTTTCTCCTTTTCTATGGCCTAATTAAAGGAACAACTACTATTTATAAATTCCTTACTACACCTAAACCAGTAGAGATAAAAAAAGAAGAAAAACCTAAAACAGATGAAAAAGATTCAGAATACAAAAAACTAGATTATATTAATAAACAAGTAGATTATTTTAATGATGACTATCTAGATAGATACTTAAAATACAAAGAAAAAAATCCAAAATTAACTAATAAACAAGTAGTAATAGATGTAAATATTGGTCTAGATTACCCATATTATGAAAACTCTGTTAAAGCAAAACATTTAAATACAGACTACATTCTAGTAAACAAATATAATTATTTAGAAAAAAACTATGTACCAAAAAACTTAGAAAAGATTAGTACCCAATATTCATTAAGTGGAATGAAATTAGTAAGAAGTGCTAAAGAGGCTTTCGAAGATATGGCTAGTGACGCCAAAAAAGAAGGCTATAATATTATCGCAATGTCTTCATACAGGAGCTATGATTATCAAATAAATCTCTATAATAAATATGTAAGAAGTGATGGTAAAAAAGCTGCTGATACATACTCTGGAAGACCAGGTTACTCTGAACATCAAACTGGACTAGCTATAGATGTATATAATGGAAAATATAATTATACAAACTTTGGTAAAACAAAAGAATATTTATGGATGCAAAAGAATGCTTATAAGTATGGATTTATTTTAAGATTTCCAGAAAACAAAGAAAAAGAAACTGGTTATAAATATGAAACATGGCACTATAGATATGTAGGTAAAACACTAGCTAAAGAAATATATACAAATGATATTACTCTAGAAGAATATCATGCAACTCATAATATAAAATAAAAAAGAGTTTTAAAACTCTTTTTTTAATCAAATCTTTTTTTAAAATACTTAAATAAGTAATAAAAACCAGTAAACAATAACCATAAAAGTAATAAGAAATTACTAACTTGTACAATAGATAAAATAGTATCATTTTTATATAAAGTAACTACATCTATTAAATCCACTCCATCTTGAGTAGCCAAAGTTACAAAAGAAGTAAAAAAGAAATATAGAATACTAAATACTGTAAAATTAACTATCTTTTTAAAATCACTTAATTTCTTACTAAATACTGTATAAAATAACAGTATTGTAACAAATATTATTATAAAGAAATAAACAATAGTTGAAGGAAAATATACATAGTTCATAATAGCCTTTACAAAGGAATCTATACATCCTTTAACATATATACTATAACTAACTACTATTCCAAGTAAAAAACCAACATATATTCCAATTATAAGTATTTGTACAAACTTATCTTTTCTTTTAAAATTTATTATTAAAAAAACAAAAAGAAGGATACTAAATATGAATAATTCTATTGATAAGAATGAAGAAAAAATATACTTAAACACAGTAATAATCTTATCTATAATAGATAAATTCATATAGTATCACCTCCTTATACTAATTCAGAAATATAAATAGTTTGTGAGGTATCACTATTTTTTGTACATGTAATCATTGTTAAACAGGTAGCATTTTCATTTCTATATATATTAACTACACCAGTTTTAGGAACATAATATATCTTTTTAATTTGATATTTATATTTAACCCCATTATATGTTACATAAGCATAGTCCCCTACTTTTAATCTATATAAGTAAGCAAAATATGATATATAAGCATCTCCAGAATGAGCCATAAGTATTAAATTACCATTATGAACATCTGGTAGATTAGAACCTTTAACCATTGTTACATTATAATTAATGTTATTGTATCTAGAATTAGTATTATAAAAACCTCTTTTTAATCCTATTTTAGGTATTTCTAAAATACCTGTATATCTACTCCAATCTATTGGTTTAGATGGAGTATGAGTCTTATTAGTCTTAGTATTATTATTCACTTGTTCTGCTACTTGGACATCTTCAGCAATAACAGTATCGTTATTCTCAGAAATATCCATCATAGCAATCTTCATATCATTGTATACTTGATCTCGCATTGCTACAAAATAATTAAATGAAAGAGCAAGGAAACCTAAAAATACAAGTAAAGAGCCAAATATTAATATATGGCTCCTTTTAATATTATTCTTATTGCTCTTGTTGAGCTTGTTTTTGTGCAGATGGTTTAGCATTTGCATATATAATACCTACACCACATAATAATACTACTAATCCGATAAAGTAAATTGTTTGTGCAGAACTCATACCAGTATCTGGTGCTGGTGCAACTGTAAATGTAGCTCCATCAGATTTTTTAAAAGGTACGTATCTAACAGTTGTAATTTCTTGTTTCTTATCAGTAGTTGTATAGTAAGAACCTGCATATCTTTCAAATTTAGCTTCTGCTAATACCTTAATATCTGTAGATTCTTTAACACTAGCAACTGGAATTGAAATAAAGAATCTGTCACTATCTGTATATACCTTTCCTTCAGGTAACTTATTTCCTTCACCATCGGAAATAATTGTACCACTTGGAACAGAACCGCTAAATGATACCGTATATCCCTTATATTCACCTAATTTTTGAGTAACTCCTCCAGAAGCACTTAAAGGTCCATAAGTATAATACTTATTATTATTTGTCATACCTGTCTTAGCTTCTCCTTTATTAAATACAAAAGTAGCAGGTTGCTCTGTAATGTTTTTTGCATTTTGTAATAAAGTAGCAGCTGACTCTGCTGTAGCATCATCTGCATCTTTAAATGTAAATGAATTTAATAAAGTACTAGACTCTGTTAACTGAAATAGAAGATTAGCATCATCAAATTCAGTTGATGAATATGCAGCTTTTGCATTAATATAAGCATCAATCTTAGCATCTGAATTTCCAGATACATTTTTATCTTTTAAGTACTTCCAAATCATTGCTTGTGCAACATATTGTCCAGCTTTATTAACTGTAGCCATTCCTGTATCACCAGGTTTGTGATCAGTAGTAAAGTTATTAGCTACAATACCAACTTCAGCATTTGGATAAATATTAGCCAATAAGTAAATTAATCCACCATCAGTAATATCAGATCCTTGAGTATAAGTAGATCCATGTCCAAATCCTGTAGCTTGTTGTAAACAATACACTGGAAATGATTGTCCACCAACATTTCCAGTATGGAAATCAAATTCTCCACCTCCAGGAATAAACCAATATCCATCACCCGTCTTAGAACCTCCTTCAAATTCTTGAGGAATTTGAGTTACTTGTGGAAGTGCATAACTTGTATTTAGTCCTCCACTAATTCCAAAACTAACTAATGATACTATAGCAAATACTGCAACTAAGAAAGATAATGCAGAAGTACCATCTATTTGAATTTGTTTTTGTTTTTTCTTTTTACTTTGTTCATCGTAAATTTTTTCCATAGTTTCACCCTACCTTTATAACTCAATTATACCATATTTTATTTTTTTTCAAACACTTTTTTATTCAATATCAAAAATATCGTCACTATTTGGCATTTTTATTCTATCATTGACATAAACAACACCAAGTACTTCTCCTTTTTTTACTTTATCACCTATATGCTTATTAAGTTTTATACCAACACCATAATCTATTTTGTCTTCTTTATTAATTCTACCTGCTCCTAAACTAACAGATAACTTTCCAAGTTCTAAAGCATTTATTCCTTTAATAGTTCCTTTATGTTTAGACTTCATTAATTTTCTATATGGAGCCACCTTAATCTTATCAATATTTCCTTTTTGACTTTTAACAAGTTCTAAGAATTTATTATAAGCTTCTCCATTATTTATTACATTAATAACTTCATTATAAGCTTCTTCTCTACTTATATTTTTACCCATTGAAACCATTTCACTAGCTAGCTCTATACATAATTCTACTAAATTATTATCTTTCTCTTTTCCTTTTAATATTTCAATAGCCTCTAATACTTCTAAACTATTACCAATATTAAAACCAAGTGGTGTATTCATATCACTAATAATAGTTCTTACTTCTCTATTATATATTTTACCAATTTCTTTCATTAAATCACTTAGTTTATAAGCATCTTTCTTTGTCTTAAGCAAAGCTCCATTGCCAACTTTAATATCTATTAAAATTTTGTCAGCTCCACTCGCAATCTTCTTACTCATAATACTAGACGCTATTAATGGAATAGAAGAAACAGTACCAGTTACATCACGAAGTGCATAAATAACTTTATCCATAGGAGCTAAATTCTTAGTTTGACCAGTTATTACAACTCCAATATCTTGTACTTGTTTTATTATTTCTTCATCAGATAGATCTATTCTAAAACCAGGAATAGATTCTAACTTATCAATTGTACCTCCAGTATATCCAAGTCCTCTACCACTCATTTTAACAACTTTTACTCCACAAGCCGCAACAATAGGAGTAATTATTAAAGTAGTCTTATCACCTATACC
>CACXFY010000018.1 GCA_902767005.1 uncultured Erysipelotrichaceae bacterium | reverse complement strand
TTCACTCTTAGTAAACCAAAAACTAAGACTACCAAGTATTACCGCAATACTAGTAATTAATAAACTACTAGTAATACCAAATACTATGAATAATATAAATGTATCAATAGAGAAACCACATACAAAATATACTATAAGTCCATATATAATATCTCCAAGAGCTGATACATCTACATCACTACTAATTGCACTCAACAATACATTCTTAGGTTGTACTAGGTAATTATCCAAACTACCATTCATTATAGTACTACTTAAATTATAAGCTCTTTTAAAGAAGAAATGACTAATTCCAAAACTAAATGATGCTAAAGCCCATAAAAGCATTACTTGCTTAAATGAGTAACCACCAACATTATCTTTAATACTATATAAGATAACCCATTGAATAATAAATGAAGCATTATTAAGAATCATAAATATAATATTACTAAAGAAAGTTACTTTGTTTAGCATTTCTCTCATCAAAGCATATCTAACAGAGACAAACATTAATTTTAATTCTTTACTAACCTCCATTAACATTAAGTCTTTTCTCTCCTTTCTTATAAATTAATAAACATAATAAGTATGTAATAATAATATAAATAATTTGAGCTACTAATATTTTAATACTATCTATATAATTAAAATTTACAAATAATTTAGCTGGTCCATAAGAAACAACATATATTGGACTATAACTTAATACACCTCTAAGAATACCTGGAAAGAATTCTATTGGGAATATAGTACCAAAGATTAAAATAATCTTACTATATATCCAATAAAACGGTCCTGTATCTTCAATATAAAAAGCAAATAAACCAATACATATAATTAAAAAAACACTAATTATACAAGCAAGTAAGCAAGAGATTAAAACAATAATAAATTGAATAACATTAATACTTGGTAATTTACCAATAAATAATAATCCAAGTATTATTGCCCCAATAAAGTATAGTACAAAACTAATACTCATCTCACCTAATTTGCTACTCAATAAGTAACCAATATAACTATATGGTTTATTCAAATTATAAGTAATATTTCCACTCTTAACATCTTCACTAATCTTACGACAAAAACTTCTACCAACAAGAACACTCCAAATTACTTCAGTAATAATAACATACCAAATCATTTGTCCTTTACTATATCCATTTATTATCTGACTAGAATCATTATAAATATAATTCCACAAGTAAAAGAATACTAATATATGAATAAAGTAACCAATAAAAGTAAATAATATATTAAATACATAGTTTAAATTACTCATCAACTCTGTCTTAAAAATATAAAAATACTTTCTCATATTACTCACCATCATTATAAATATTACTAATAATTTCTTCTAATGGAACATTACTAATATTAATATCAATAATATTATCTGGATTTAATAATTTTAAAGCATCACTAATACTCTTCTTATTAGTATCAACTTCTATCTTTAAATTAACCCCTTTATTCTTAATAATATTAATACCCTCTTCACCACTTAAATTAACTTCATCTTTACACTTACAATCAAGTATCTTCTTATTTAAGTAATGATACTTTAAATTTTCCATAGAATCATCAAGTACAACTTTACCTTTATTAATAATAATTACTCTTTTACATAACTTCTCTATATCAGATACATCATGACTAGTTAAGAATATAGTAGTCTTATACTCTTTATTCATTCGTTTTATTAATTTTCTAATATTATCCTTAACTACTGGATCAAGACCTATAGTAGGTTCATCTAAAAATAATACTTTAGGTTCATGAATTAAAGAAGCCACTATCTCACACCGTATTCTTTGTCCTAAACTAAGATTACGTACTGGAGTATCAATAAAACTATCTAATTCAAATAATTCTTTTAATTCTTCTATCTTTTTTTCAACTACTGCTTCTGGTATATCATAAACAGCTCCAAAGAACTTAAAATTATCATATGGAGTAAGATGAGTCCATAATTGTTCTTTTTGTCCAAAGACACATCCAATTTCATATGCTAATTCTTTTCTATCTTTCTTTGGATCTAAGCCCATGACTTTAATAGATCCTTCATCATTATGTAATATACCAGTTAGCATTTTTATAGTAGTAGATTTACCAGCTCCATTTGGTCCTATAAAAGCTATCATTTCACCTTTATCTACAGAAAAAGATACATTGTTAACTGCTTTTATCTTTTTATATTTAGGTTTAACAATAGACTTTAAAGTACCTTTAAAACCTTTTTCTTTAAGTTTAACTTTAAACTCTTTTTTAAGATTTTTTACTTCTATAATACTCATTTACTCATCCTCCTTCTCCATTATAATTTAGAATACAAAAAATCACTACTAAAAATTAGTAGTGACTCCGAAAAGTTCGTGTAGGTTTCCCCTATGTAGCTCGTTTACACTTATACATACTCACTAGTAAACGGCTCAAAAAAGATATAAAAACAGAGCCGTTAAATTAACGACTCCGAATATAATTCGTGTAGGTTTCCCCGAGATAGCTAAAGCATAAATGCTTATATATCTCCTCGTTGCATAAGTTATAACACAACTATTATCATATGTCAACCATTTTTTGTTAACATTATTCTAATTCTATTACTCTAAATCCTACCCAACTTCTATCTTTAGAACTTAACTTCATAGTCCATTTATGACTTCTATTATAAGTTATTCTACTACCACCATCATAAATAACAACATATGGATCTTTCTCATCTTTATGCGTTTCACCAACATAAGCAGCATGGTACCAACTACCCCAAGATGAAGGAGAAGAACCATCTTTTACTTGACTATGGAAGAAAGCTAAAATATCTCCTACTTCCAAATCTTTTGGTTGATAAATTACTTTCTTTGCTGTTTTATATAAACCAGTATAATTAGCTGAAGAATTAGTTTTAACTCTACCAGTTCCAAATATACCAGCTTTATAATAAACCATATCAACAGCCCAGTTACAGTTAGTAGTCATATTCATATTACTACTACCATCAACTATCTTATCAAAATGTTTTTTATCTGATAAACCATGTGAATCATATAACATTTGTCCTGGATAAAAAGCATCACTAGTAGCAGGAGATGGTAATTTATTGTTGTATAAGATATCTTCATAAGTCATACAGCCTCCACCCCATTTACACCATTTTCCAGTACAATTATGTCCATCACTATTACATTGTTTACCATTGTAATAATCAAATCCATACATAGTCATATAACCAAATACATATTCAGAAGCTCTTTGAAATTCATAAACTTTAGTAACCTTTAACTTCTTACCATAATAATCTTCAAATATTCCACCTAAAGATTTTGTATAATTCTTAAAGCCACCATATCTACTCATAACACTATTAAAAGTATAATAATTAAAATCATTTAAGTGATTTTCAACAATATGTATTGTCTCACAAGAAAAATTAGCTTTAATAATATTACTTTTACAACTAAAATCTAATTGTCTTGGATTACCCTTTTCATAATCTCT
>CACXFY010000017.1 GCA_902767005.1 uncultured Erysipelotrichaceae bacterium | reverse complement strand
GGAGTAGATAATATTTTTCCACATCATACTAATGAGATTGCTCAAAGTGAAGCCTATTTAGGACATAAATGGTGTAATTATTGGTTTCATAATGAACATTTATTAGATGAATCTGGTAAAATGAGTAAATCTAAAGGTGGAATTCTTACTGTTAGTGTTTTAGAAGAAAAAGGTTATGATCCAATTGCTTTTAGATTTATGTGTTTAGGATCTCACTATCGTAAACAATTAGTTTTCTCTTATGACGCTTTAGAACAAGCACAAAAGACTTTAACAAAGCTTAGAAATAGAGTAAATAATGTTGTTGAAGAAGGAGAATTAGATTCTAACAAATTTGATGAATACAATAATAAATTTAAAAAAGAACTAGAGAATGATTTAAATACAGCTAATGCTTTAAGTGTTTTATATGAAGTATTAAAGGATAATGAATTAAATGGTAAAACAAAACTAGAATTAGTTAATAGTTTTGATAAAGTATTTGCTTTAGAATTAATAAAGAAAGAAGACGTTGTTGATAGTGATTTAGAAGAATATATTAATAAGAAGATTGAAGAGAGAAAAGAGGCTAAAGCAAATAAAGATTATTCTTTAGCTGATTCAATACGTGATGAATTAGCTTCTAAAGGTATAAAACTAGTTGATACTAAGAATGGTACAACATATGAGTTAATATAAGAATTAGTTTTTCTAATTCTTTTTTTATGTTATAATATGCTTGGTGATTTTATGTCTACAAAAGAAATTAATGTATTAGTACTTGCTTATATTGGTGATGCTGTATATGAAGAATATATTAGAAAGTATTTAGTATCTTGTGGTATAAGTAATGTTAATGATTTACAAAAAGGATCTATTAAATATGTTAGTGCTAATGGACAAGCTGATTATTTAAATGAATTAATTAATAATAATATATTAAATGATGAAGAAATAAGTGTATTTAAAAGAGCAAGAAACTATAAGACTACTTCTCATCCTAAGAATTGTGATATTGTTACATATAAGATAGCAACAGGATTGGAAGCAGTAATAGGATATTTAGAATTAGAGAATAAGAGAGAAAGGATAAATGAAATTATGAATTTCATTGTAAGTAGATAAGATGTTAGTATATGGTAGAAATGTTGCGAAAGATTTATTAAAAAAAAGAAAAACAATTAAAAGAATTTTTTTACAAGACAATTTTGATGACAAAGAAATAATTCCATTAATAGAAAAGAATAAAATAGATGTTCAATACAAGTCAAAAAAAGAAATTGATCATTTGGCAAATGGAGTTCATCAAGGTATAATCCTAGATATTCCGGATTATCAATATAAATCATTAGATGAAGTTATTAATAATAGTAATTTTATAGTTATGTTGGATCATTTAGAAGATCCACATAATGTTGGGGCTATTATTAGAACTTGTGAAGCAGCTGGAGTAGATGGAATTATTTTACCTACAGATAGACAAGTTCAAATTAATAGTACTGTTATGAAGACAAGTGCTGGGACATTAGATAATGTTAATATTGTTAGTGTTACTAATGTTGCTAATACAATTGATAAGTTAAAAGATGCAGGTTTTTGGATAGTTGGTACAGCACTTGATGATAGTGTAGACTATAGAGAAATAGATTATTCTGGTAAAATTGTGCTTATAATTGGTAATGAGGGGTCAGGAATGACAAATTTAGTTACTAAAAAGTGTGATTATATTGCAAAAATTCCAATGTATGGCACTACAAACAGTTTAAATGCATCTGTAGCGGCAGGAATAATGATTTATGAGGTAATCCGTAATAGAAAGTAGGGATTATGGATTATAGTAATATTAATGATTACGAGACATTATATATGATAAAAGAACACGATGATTATTATTTGAATCTTATGTTTAAGAAGTATTATCCTTTAATATTAAAAACAGCTAGTAAATATATAGAACTTAATAAATATATTGATTGTGAATTGAGTGAATTAATAGAAGAGGGTAATATTATATTAAGTAAAGCTATAGATACTTATAATGAAAACTATAATGTTAAATTTATTACATATTTTACTAATCTTCTTGAGAGAAGATATATTTCATATTTTAGATCTTTAAAAAATAGGAAATCTCGTTTTGGTAGAGCAACTTTAGAAGAAGTAGATTATGATATTAAATATAGTACTGATGAAGTAGAAGAAGCTTTAACAATACTACAGTTAAATAATGTATATTTAAATATTAAAAGTAATTTATCTTTTACTAATAGTTGTATTTTTGAATTAACATATAATGGTTTTAAAGCAGAAGAAATATCAAAGCTATTAGATATATCCATTAATAATATTAGATCTAGACAATATAGAATACGTAAAAAAGCAAAAGAGATGGCTTTATAAGTTGTCTTTTTTTTATTATTATTATAAAATTATAATAGGTGGTAGTATGGATAATAATAGTAATGGTATTTCTACTACATTGTATGAATGGGTAGGAAATGATACTGAATATATTACTAAAAGTGAAGAACAACTAAAGGAAGTTTTTATTAATTTAGATAAAGCTTTAAAGTATATTCATAATCATGGATATTATATTGTTAGTTTTGATCCTCGTGAAATAGAAATATTAGACGGTGATGTTAATCAGATTAAATTTAATAAGATAATGCCACTACCAGTTGCTTATAATGAAAGTAATGAAATGAAAAAAGATGATATATTCTTATCTGCTTGTTTACAGATAGGATTATATACACATACTTTAAATTATTTAAATATAGATTATTTAAAAGATAATTTTGATCAATTTGCATCTAATATGCCTGCTGATGATATTCCTTATTATCGTGGGGTTATTGAAAGAGGAGCATCTGTTTATTTATGTGAATTCTTAAATGAGAAGAGTGTTAGAGATTTAAAGAAGTTAGAAGAAGAATTAGGAGAAAGTCAAACTCCAACAGTTATTAATAAGAATAATTTTGATGATACTAATGAAGATATTAATAATAAGATATATAAACAAATAAATGGACTTAGGGAATCAGCTTTTGTTAGTTATTTTGTTTATCCTGTTATTTTAGTTGGTATTATTAGTGTGTTCTTTATATTAGCTTGGTTACTAATATTACGTTAAATTGTTGACATTTCTAGGGGTTTATGCTATTTTATTGGTGTAAGCACTTAGAAGTGTTTTTATTTTGATAAAAATTAGGGAAAAGGTGAAGATATGGCTGAAGTTAGAAAGAAGAAAACAGAAAAAAAATATAACATCGATGAAATGATTGAACAAAATAATAAAAAGAATAGTAAGAAAGAAAAGAAAGTTGTAAAAAAAGAAGTAAAAAAAGTAGATAAAAAAGAAAAAAATGAGAAAAAAAGTTTATGGACTAGATTTATGACTTTTTGTCACGGTGTAAAGTCTGAATTTAATAAAGTTCATTGGCCAAGTAAAGAAAATATGATTAAGTATTCTATTGCGGTAATCGTATTTATCATTTTATGTTCATTATTCTTTTATCTAATTGATATTATTTTTGCAGCTATTCAAGCTATGTTTAAGTAGGGGTGAGTGCAGTGGAAAAACAATGGTATGTAGTTAATACTTATTCTGGACATGAGAATAAAGTAAAAGAAAAGTTAGAAATGCGTGCTGAATCTATGGATATGCAAGATTATATATATCGTGTAGTTATTCCAGAAGAGAAGGTAGTAGAAGTTAAAGATGGTGTTACTAAGGAAAAGATTAAGAAGATGTTTCCTGGGTACATATTAGTTGAAATGGTAATGACTGATGAAGCTTGGTATATAGTACGTAACACACCAGGTGTTACAGGATTTATTGGATCATCTGGAAAAGGAGCAAAGCCAACACCTTTACAACCATATGAAGTAGATAAAATACTTGGTGGTATGGGCATTAGTAGAATTGATGTTGATACTGAATTAAACGAAGGAGCAAAAGTAAAAATTATTGCTGGTCCTTTCCAAGGAATGTTTGGTACTGTAGATTCAGTTGATTTACCAAATCAAAAGGTAATGTTATTAGTAGATTTATTTGGACAAGAAACTTCTGTAGAAGTTGAATTAAATCAAATCGAAAATGCTTAAAAAGCTTGCAATATAAAGGATGTTATGTTATTATTTAAGAGCTATATTTAATTTAATATAGATTTAGTGGGAAGCATGGTTTGCATTTAAAGCGGTAATCAAGCTATTTGGACCACTCGCGAAAACTTATATAGGAGGTGTTTTTCGTGGCAAATGAAGCAGTAAAGAAAATTAAGTTACAAATTCCAGCAGGAAAAGCTACACCAGCACCACCAGTTGGTACTGTATTAGGACCTGCAGGTATTAATTTACAAGATTTCTGTACTAAGTACAATGATGCTACTAGAGATAAGATGGGAGACATCTTACCAGTTGAAATCACTGTATATGAAGATAGAAGTTTTGATTTCATTATCAAAACTCCACCAACAGCTTTCTTATTAAAGAAATATGCTAAAGTGAATAAGGGATCAGTTAATGGATCTAAGCAAATAGTTGCTACTATAAGCAAAGATCAATTAAAAGAAATAGCTGAAATCAAATTACCTGATTTAAATGCATATGATATAGAAGGCGCTATGAAAATCGTTGCAGGAACTGCAAAAAACATGGGAATTGCTATCGAAGGAGAAGAGTAATTCTAATTAGCCATTAAGGTATTTACCTTGTGGAAGGAAAAATCCGCTTGACCACATAAGGAGGAAATAAAATGAGAAAAAGAGGAAAGAAGTATACTGAAGCTCTTTCAAAAGTTGAAAAAGGAAAAGTATATTCAGTAGATGAAGCTATCAAATTAGTAAAAGAAACTTCTATTAGTTCTTTTGATGGTTCAGTTGAAGTTGCTATGAGATTAAACTTAGATACTAAAAAAGCTGACCAACAATTAAGAGGTGCTATTGTACTTCCTAAAGGAACTGGTAAAACTAAGAAGGTATTAGTTATCGCTAGAGGACCTAAAGCTACTGAAGCTAAAGAAGCTGGTGCTGACTATGTTGGAGATACTGATATGTTAGAAAAAATCGAAAAAGAAAATTGGTTTGATTTTGATACATTAATAGCTACTCCAGATATGATGCCATTACTTGGTAAATTAGGTAGAGTATTAGGACCTAAAGGTTTAATGCCAAATCCAAAGACTGGTACAGTTACATTAGAAGTTGCTAAAGCTGTAGAAGAAGTAAAAGCTGGACGTGTTGAATACAGAACTGATAGTTTTGGAAATGTTCATGGAATTATTGGAAAAGTATCTTTTAGCGAAGCAGATTTAAAAGAAAACTTAGAAGCATTTGTTGCTCAAATTTTACGTATTAAACCTGCTACAGTAAAAGGTGAATATGTTAAGAATATTTCAATTACATCTACTATGGGTCCTGGAATCAAAGTTGAAAATACTTTTGACAAATAGGATATAGTAGTATATAATAAAGACAATTTACAGGTGCCATAGACAGTAGGTATAAACGTAAATCCTACCGAGGACTTAACTTTTAGTTTTTAGAGTTCTTTGCTGTCTTGGTAAAGGACTTTTTATATGGCATCCCGAAAAATTAAGGAGGTGTATTATGGCAAGTGAGAAAATCTTAGCTCAAAAGCAAGAAGTAATCGACGAGATTAAAGAACGTGTACAAGGTGCTAATACTATTGTATTATTCGATTATCGTGGTATTACTGATAGTGAATCTAAAGAGCTTCGTGTTAAACTAAGAGAAACAAACTCTGATTATAAAGTATATAAGAATACTTTAATGGCACGTGCTTTTAACGATTTAGGAATTGACCTTAATGAATCATTAACTGGTCCAAGTGCTTTTGCGTATGGTGAAGATCAAGTAGCACCTATTAAGGTTTTATCTGATTTCGCTAAAGAACACCCAGCATTAATATTAAAAGTAGGGATAATTGATGGAGAAAAAGCTGATCAAGCTAAGTTAGCAGAATATGCTACATTACCTTCAAGAGATGGACTACTTACTATGCTTGCTGGTGGTATGATGGCTATACCAAGAGATTTAGCTATCGCTTTAGACTTATATAGTCAACAAAAAGAAGAAAATTAATTAATATAAATATAGGAGGAAAATAAAATGGCAAAAATTACAAAAGATGATTTTATCAGTGGTTTAAAAGAAATGAGTTTATTAGAAATTAAAGAATTAGTAGATGCAATGAAAGAAGAATTTGGTGTTGATCCAAGTGCTGTAGCTGTTGCTGCACCTGCTGC
>CACXFY010000016.1 GCA_902767005.1 uncultured Erysipelotrichaceae bacterium | reverse complement strand
TTCATTCCTAAAACTTCTCTTAGGAATTTTGGTGCTTGCTTAGCAAATACGAATAATCCGATACAGATTAAGATAAATGATAATATTCCAACTGCTCCAGTTCCAGTATTAATAACTAATCCATTTACAATTAAATCTTGGATTAAATATATTACGAAGTATACTAAAGCTAATCTTACAAATAAATCTATATAAGTTGAAGATAATGCTTTTACCCAACTGTTAAAGGCTCCATCTTTACTTCCTTTTGGATCCATATAACTTAATATTGGTATTGGTGCAATTAATCTTAACATAGCTAATTTAATAGCACGGACTGCTACATCTATTGAGAAACTTAATAAGATAATAGCAAATATTAAAGCTGTTACAGCAGGTAATATTGGTATATAGGCAAAGACATATCTATCTGTCTTACTTGCTCTTTTTACAAAGCCAAGTGCTTTATTTAATAGTGATTCTCCAAACCAACTAGCTGATTTTGCACTAGTACAGCTGGCATTGACTAAATCTAGTATGTCACCTGGATCACTATCTAATTTAGTATAAATCTTTAACGTTGCGTCATCTATATCTGTGCACATTCTATTTTCATTTAAGACTTCAGGTTCTTTTCCTTCACCAGGATCTTTTAAGTCCCCATCTTTAAGATTAATCCTTATAAATCCTTTTAAAACCGTAGTCGTAAATATGTTAGCCGATTTCTCGAGGTTCTCTTCCGTCGAATTTGAGGCGGAGGCCGTCGTCGAAGTTGTCGATGTAGATGATACAGAATTAGTACCTAATACTAATCGACCGATTGTATTATTTGATAAAATTCTATTTTGTAATGAATATAATGTACCAAATAATAAACCATTATTATTTAATTGGATTTGATATTCATTTCTTGCTCCTGGAATATTAATTGGCATTATTGCTACTAACATGAATAATGAAACTAACACACGATAAATTACATTGTTTTTTCCACCCTTACCATCAGTCATTTCTTCTGGGTTTATAATACCTTTAACGATAGTTATTGTTAATTGGAACAACATAAAAACTCCAATTATTAATTGGACTCTTCTATAAAAACTTGAAATTGTTCCACTACTAAAGATATCAGCTGATGCTACATTAAAGAATATTTTATACATTAATCCTAGTAGCCAAAAGCATGGTCTATCAATAAAAGTAAAAACACTTCTAAATGTATCATTAAGTAAGGTTGCTGGTGTGTTTTGATTCATTAATTATTCACCTCTTTTTAAACTGACATTAGTTAATTCCACAAGTTCCTTCTCCAGTTATACCAAAGATATCAAGAATAGCACTTACAACAGATGGAACTAAGAATAATGCTGCTACTAATATTAAACGATTTATTAACTTTTTCTTTGCTTTTCCTAGTGAATCATCATCGTTTTTAACGATAACTACTGCAAAATCAACACTACTTAGTACTACTACTAGTATTGGTCCTATTATTCTAATATAATTTAGAATTTGTTGTAATAACCAGGCTACTGATGATTCGTCGTTCGGATCTCCTAATAGAGATGATCCACCTGAACAGTTTTGATCTTGGTTATAGTCATCCATCCATCCTTTGGTTTCATCTTGAACAGTTTTAGCATTCTTATCTAATGGATCGTTAGCTACATAAATATATTCATTTACATTAAAATTACTCTCTTTTGCTACGGCATTTATTGGCAAAATCATAATACTTAATATGAATAATGGAATCAATAATATTGTTAATTTTTTCATCTATAATTTCACCTACACTCTATCATATTAATTATATCAAACGAAAAAAAAAATAGCAATAACTTGCTACTTTTAGTTTACTATTTTCCTGCTGCTCTCCAACAACTTTCCCATCCAGTTGTATTAGCATCATCTGTAGCTCCTGTTGCTACAATATTCATAACAACTGATACGAAAGTAGTTACGAAGAATACTAGTGCTGCGTAAATGAATCTCTTAATCAAACGATTTTGAGCAGCCTTTACTTCTTTTTCATCACTAGATATAACAGCTTTACCTAAATCGATAGTTCCTAAAATAATTAATAAAATTGGGATACCGATTTGGAATAATGGGAATACTCCTTTTCTAATTACTTTTACGATTGGTAATAAGCCGTTACAAGCATCAATTGCTCCTACTTGAAATAAATTTGACATAATAACCTCTCCTTTTTCAATTTAATAATATATCAACTAATGATTGTTGTCAATTAGCTAACGTCTAAATAATCCGAAAATTCTACCTTGATTATCATTAGAACTTCCATTACCATTTATTAGTCCTAATCTTACTAATAAATCATTCATTATGCCATTTCTCTTTCTTTCATCAAGTGGTGGCATATTATAATAAACTCTTAAATTAGCTTCTGATTCAAAGTCTGCAACGTCATTTGGTTGCAATAAACTTTTATTTAAAACAACTTTTTTATTTTTTAATTTACCAAATATTTCTCTATTTTTTCTTATTAATTTATTAAGTTTTATAGTACTTGGTTCTATTAAATATAATACTTCTTTACAGAAATTGTCTTCTGTAACTCCATTTAAATCTACTAATAATATTTTAACATTGCTTAATTGTGATAAGGCTTGTCTTAGTTGGGAATTTTTAATTGAAAGCATTGTTTTATCATTAAATAATTGAAAATCATTTTTGTCTAATTCTAGACAGACTACACCATCTTTTCCATATGTATTAATTAATTCATTCTTTAACATGTATATGAATGTTGTAGCACCAGCATGTTCTGTAATGTTTTTAATGCCAATAATAGTTGTTTCTTCATCTACTATAGATGAGATTGGTGCTGATGGCTGTGGTATAAAATTGGTTGTTTCATTTCCACCAGGGATTGGTTGTTCTTGAGCCATTCCTAGTTTTAAAATATGTTCAACGTCTTTTATTGTATTAGGTTTTTTTATTAGATACTTGATTCCTTCAATATTGGTTGTAAAATTATATATTCCAATTTGAATTAGATGAGCTAAGAAACTTGATGTACATAAACTACTTCCATCTGGCAAATAGAAAATTATTTTTTCTACATCTAAACCATTTTTTAATTCTTCATAAGTTTTTAATTCTGTATAACCTTTTAAAGAGGTTACATCTAGTATCATCTTACTATAGAAGAAGTTTTTAAACATCTCTACTATTTCATTAGCTGAATATTGCCCGCTTATATTCTTTATTATATCAACATCGAGATTTGCTAGTTGTGCTTGTTGTTCATTAGAAACAATGACATTCATTTAATTTCTATGCTCCTTTACAATTATTAGGTGAAACACCTGCTGTTGGTATTATAATTTGCTTTGTATCTCCTGATACTGTAAAAAAGCTTGGCACTATTCTATCTATTATTGGTATGTTCATATTAATTCTAGTAGCAACCTTATAGTATACTTTTGATTTTCCTTTACCACCTGTTACATCTGTGTTTTTAGCAACAAGATACTGAGCATAACAAAAGTTTAACTTTGAGTTACATGTCCACGTACATGTTGTACCATCACCAATTGATTTAGCATTCAATTGCATGAATGATCCATCAGTATTATAACCAATTTCTTTCATAAACTTGTTGATTTTTTGTGAACAATCACTAGTGGTATTACTACAAGTATTACCATATTGCTCATAATATGAAATAATTTTATTCTTTACTTTGAATGCTTTAGTATAGTTAACGTTATACGCTAGATAACCAGATACTATAACTAAGAACACTACAATGATCGTTAGGTTTACGATTCCTCCAAAAGCATCACGCATCTAATACACTCCCCATCTTATATAAAAATTATCTGTCTAATACGATCGTAGTTGTTTTTCCTCCTGCTAAGTTGTTCCATTGCGTATTAATAGCATCTTGAATACTTGGCCACATTGCCCAGAAAAACGCAATAACTGCAGCAATAGCTATTAATGTAATTACTGTTAAGTTTAATTCTCCAGTAGCTGCTTTCACTTATATTCACCTTCTTTCCTACTATCTAAACTAATACTATTATAACAAAATTTAATTATGTAAACAATCTTTTTTACATACTAAACATCATCATCATTGATATTAAAATAATTAACATTACACCAACTCCAGTTACAACTAACATAACCATGGTTTGGCTTTCCATATGATTTAATCTCTCTTTATACTTAGTTTCACGCGCTTTATTTTGTAGTGATGAAACTGTTCTAGAGAACATCATTAATCTCTCTTGTTTTTTCTCTTGTGAACCAATTCCAAGACGATACAATAGACGCATCATACGCATTGAATCTCTAACTGGATATGTATTAGCAAATTCCATGTATGGATCTACACTTGAATCACCGGAATTAATTCTATCAATCATTTTTCTTAATCCAGGTTTAAATATATCTGGAGCATCACCTATTGATTTACCTAAAGCGACAGGTACAGTATAGTGTTGAATAAGGATCTCTAAACTCTTTAAGTAATAAGGTAACATTACATCTATTTCATGTAAGTGTTGTTTATAATAACTTTTTAATTGAGTATAGCCACTCTTAAATACTACTACTGCTACTACTGCAGATACAACTAAGTTTAAGAAGAATTGTTGATTGATTATATCTGCACCATTATTATTACTAATTGAAAATGCTAGGATAATGAAGAAAGCAATTACAGCATAAGTAACTCTCTTCATATATAATTGATCAGCATCGGCATCTTCTCCATATTTAGCATATACTAAGAAAGTATAATCTTCTTCTCTAAATATTTCTAGATATTTTTCATTGTCAGCAAAGAATTTATTTTTATCTATTGTATTGTTATATACAAGGATAAATAATATTATTGCTCCTACTATTAATACTTCCATCTATTACTCAGCCCCCACATTCTCATTATAATATTTTTCTCCTTTAAGAAGGAAATAAGTATTTACAACTAATACACCATGAAGGAGAAATTGTATATACCATCTATCTAGTAAAACTAGATAAGTTTCTCTTCCTAACAAGTATTGAACTAACATTACCATTAAGTATAATGTTACACCGAATGTTAAGAATGATTTATGGAATGATGCTCTTTCAATTCTATCTCGGTAAACACTTTCAACTAGCATATCGATATCTAGTTGCATGTTTTCCAAAGAATCTGCTGAGTTTTGGGCACCTTCTTTTGTAATTTGTAAGAATAATTGGTGCATATTCTTAACTATATAATATGGATACAACTTAGTCATATATTCTAAGGCTTCATCAATTGTACCATTATCATATGACATATCAATCATTTGCTCTACATCACTTAATACTGGATCTTCCAAAACTCCAGAGTTTTTTACTCCTTCTAGAGCTTTAACAAATGATTGAGTTGTTGCAAACTCCATAATAACGTTTGAAGTATATACTTGAATTTGTTCAAATAAGAATTCACTATATACTTTTTTACATCTTAAATAAGACAAGTATGGAACGAACATTATAGCAATACCTACATATACTAAACTTATAATTAAATTATAGAAATATAAGTATGTTACTATAGCAGTAAATCCTGAAATAACTCCAACTTGTATTGCATATTGTCTAGGAGTATATTCTTGTCCTAATTGTTTTGTTTTATCTCTAACCATCTTAAATGAATATGGAGCAAATTTATCATACGCAGCTTGCGTCTGTTGGATTATATATTTACCAACATTTTGTCCTTGATAGTTACGATATAAAAAGATTAAAACAACAATTAAGCCAATTATTAATAACTCTTCAATAAACATAATATTACTCCTTTCTATTCATTTGTTAATTTTGGTAATGGCTGTACTTGCGGTTGCTGCACCACTGGTTGTGGCTGGGCAGCTGGTTGTGCTGGCTGTTGAACCACAGGTTGTGGCTGGACAGCTGGTTGCACTGGCGGTTGTACAGCTGGTTGTTGAACAACTGGTTTAGGTTGTGCCGGTTGCACTGGGGGTTGTGGTACCACCTCACTTGAAGCAGGTTGTTCAGCCTTTACTTCTTCCTTTTTTTCTTCTTTTGGTGGCTCTGGGTCTTTTACCTCTACAGCATTTTCATCCACTTTTTCATCTTTATTTAAAGCATCATCTGGAGATGCTACAGCATTATTAACTTCTGTCTCATCTCGTTCAAAACCTTCTTCAGCTGTTCTTATAGGCATTTCATCAGGTAGCTTAGCTACTATATCTTTTACATCAATATTTTGGTTTTCCAAATATTCTTGTAAATGTTTACTGGGTTTACACATTGTTGGATTACTACCATATATTTTTTGATATAAAATTCTTCCTTGTGGAACATTATTATCATCAACATAGAATTCACATACTTCATCTAACTCACGATGGAATTTTCCATATTTCTTACTATAGTAAGCTTTAATGTGTACTCCTAATTGAATATAACGATATATTGTATTCAAGAATTGATTAACATCTAGATCTGTTTCCATTAATGAATAAAGACGGTACGGAATAGCACTTGCTTTATCCGCATGGATTGTTGATAAGATGTTGTGTCCAGATGAAATTGAGTTACGTACGGCTGAAACTGCTTCAGCTGAACGAACCTCTGATAATAGAATCCATTTCGGATTCTGACGCATACAAGTAACTAACACGTCTGTGTAGCTTGCTACGTTATTTGTTTTCATCGCAACAATATCTCTTTGTGGGAAGATTTTATCTAAGTGAAGCTCCAATGTATCCTCAATAGTAATAATCTTCTCTTCAGTCTTTGTATGACTAGCTAGATATTTAACGAACTCTGTTTTACCAGAACCAGTTTCTCCGGCTACCATGATGTTACAGTGACCTATAACACATTTTATTAATAAATTATGTATTTCTTCTGTAAAATAATCTTCTTCTAATAATTTTTCTTTGTTCAAACGAATCTTAGCTGGTGTTTTACGAATAACCAAGGCTATTCCATTTGTAGCTATTGATTGGTGAACAAAGTTAAGACGTAACTCTGCTGATTCAGCATCTAGGAATGGTTTAGCATTATTAAATGTTGTTCCCATTACATTGGCACATTGAAACGCCAACTTTTCAATAAACTCTGTAGTTGCGCCTTCTACTTCAACACGCATTGAGCCTTGTGATAGCGAACGAATCCATATTTGACCGCCATTATCATAAGAAATATCGGTTATATCATCATTATCAAGTAATGAACGAAATGGACCAAAATCTAATTTGTCAAAAATATTTTCATTCATCTAATCACGTCCCAATCCTTTTTATATTCTTTCTAAATAATTATTAAATATCATTAAAAGCAGTATTGTCTTTAATCCACTCTTTTAACTTATCACTACTTAATTGTAATTCACCTGGTTCATCTTTTAAACTTTCATTTGTTGGTACAGGTATTAAAGTAGTATCATAAGTTCTCATGAATTCTGCTTTTTTAAGTAATAAGTAATACTCTTCTGGTAAAGCAAATACTACCATTGCTGGTGTTCTTTGTTCATCAATATTTGAGAACACAGGTGCTCCAGATGAGTCTTTAACAGCTAAAACTTTAATATTAGCTAATAATTTACCTAACATTATTTTGTCAGCTTCAGCTCTATTTTCTTTTGTTATACTTTCTTCGTCTATTTTATTTACAGCTTTTAGGTAAATATCTATATAGTTACCTGGGTATATTGAGTTACCATATGTAGATGTAGAATCTACGGCAAGGTTATATAATACATAACCTTTAGGATACTCTAAAATTATATTAGCGTTTAATTGTTCCTTTTCTACAACTTGTCTTGTATAGAATAAGCTTCCTGCAGGTATTAATGTATCTTCATTAGAATACTTATCTATAACATCTCCTTGGTTTCTTATTACATCTCCATCAAGCATTGAAGGAGGAACCGCGCGGGTTCCTACCATATCTGCTGTGATTTGAGTTCCAGGAGAAATTTGATCAATTGCATAAGGGACATTTATAGGGTTTATTGCAGACTTTACACGCATATTATATGCTACATAAAGAATGACAATTGCTAAAATAACTCCTAATACTGTTACAGTATTCTTATTTTGTAAGAATTTTTTTAAACTAGTACCTATATTTCCCATCTTATTCTCCTTTCTTCTTATATAACGCCTTCAAGGTGTTGTTTTGCTTGTGTAGATCCTAAATTGTTCGCCTCAATAATTGAATCTACTTTAGTTTCGATATTAGCAGCTTTTCCATCAAAGCTTAATACTGTTAATGAATCTACTTTAACACTTACTTTAGGAGGTACTTCATTGATATCGTAGAATTTAACATTGTATGTTCTAGTGTTATCAACGTTGTTTGCAAATCTCTTTAAAAAGCTTTCAACAAATTTTTCTTTTTCTATACGATATAATTGATGTTTTCTATAGAATGACCAATCTATCGAATCTTCTAAAGCACTATCTGTTGTTTCTTTTAATAAATAGTAATCTAATTCTCCACCAGTTCCGTAGTTAGTAAATACATTGATTAGTAGTAATGCAATTACTGCTAATAAGATTATACCTACTGTTAACATTCCTTTACTCATATTATATTTCTACCTCCTATCCGAAGAAACTTTCACAGGCGTTTCTACCTTTTACATTGTTACATTTTAATGCGTTTGCTTTAACATATTCTTTTCTTGCTGATGATAATCCTTTTAAGAATGAACTTTCATAAACAGAGTATACAATCTTGTTTGCATTTTGTTTTGTATTATCTATTGAATTACCATTCTTATCATAGAAAGTATAATTACCTTGCCAATCAGTATACTTATTAGATTTTGATTTAATTTGAGCTAATGTTTGTGGTGTTAACTCGAATTCATAATCTAATTGATCTTTACCATTATATATTTTTTCTCCACGTTGTTGAATCTTGTTAGCTAATTGTTCTGGGTTCATTCCCATACTACCAAACATACCGCTTGTTGTAGTTGCATCTGATGTCCAGTTGAATCCTGCATCTCTGCTTGAACCTGGTGTTCCTTCTTCATCTGGGAATAGATTAGTTAGATCAACTGATCTAGCTTGATAATTAGCTCCATCAGTACAACATTCTGCATTTGTACATTTTCCATTATTGTCTTTTGCATGGTTATGATTATTACCTGTTGGGTCACTATTTGTTGCATAGAAACAATCAACATTTATATCCCATCCATACATTCCGAATTCTTTAATAAATGTATGAATATTCCAGTCATAACTGCTTGTATTAGTAGTTACTGATCCGTTAGTTGTATCAGTCATATTAGTTGTACACTTGTCATTGTATTCTTTTGATACTGATGATGTTACTGTTGATCCAGAATCAATTGCACGTTTTTGTTTTCTCCATAACCACCATTTAGAGTTAACGTCTTTTACGTTGATTGGTAAACAGAAACGTTTGTCGATAAATAAGTCATCTTTACTATTATGATTATAGTCATAAGATACTTCATTTGTTTTATCTAATAACCATGAACCTGGGAATGTCATTTCTGCCATGTAATCACTTCTAGAAGCACATCCAACGTAGCATCCAAAGTAATCAATTAAGATTGAATTATTATTACATTTAGCAAGTTTTTGTCTATTGAATTCATTATCAATAGTCTTATCACTTAATTTAGATTTTATCTTCTTGTTAACTTTTTCACATGCTGTTCTTGATAATACTTGTGTTTCGCTTTCACTACAGCTTGTATTTCCACCGTTAGACTCTAGTTTATCGATTTTACTTGTATTATTAACATCATATGGGAAGTTAACTGTTACTTTAGTTCCAGTTTCCTTTTCAGTATAATCAACTTTCATTTGGAAAGTAGCTGTCTTCTTAGTACATGTTGCATGTGATTCACATCTATCAAGTAATTTTTCATACTCTTCAGTATTTTTCTTAAAGTCTGAATCTAAGTTCTTAACTGAACTGTTTCCATCTTTTTCATTTAAATACTCACCTTTTGAGCATCCATACCAGTGACATGAATCAGTACATCCTGACGCTCTTGGAATACCATCTTTAACCCAAGTATAAGGTCCACAGCATCCCCAACCACCGTCTTTGTACCAGAAACCAATTCCATATTTATAACCACCATTAGAAACAGATCCATTATATGTTTGGTTGAAATGAATTGATCCTCCACTGAAGTAGTAGAATGGTTCTTTAGCACCATTTTTCAATTTTTTATCTGCAGCTTGTTTATATGAACTTGTAGTTGATTTTGTTCTTGCCTTTGTTGTTGTTTTAGAACTCTTCTTACCCATTTGTGTAGGTACAACACTATCAGTTGCGCTTGTTTTATTTGCTATAGAGCCTTTATAAACTTCGTTATAACATTTAGTAGAACATTCTTGTGTATATTTTCCACCATCACAAGCATTAATACATTCTTCATAATCCTCATTTGGTCCACCTTGACGATATGAAGTTACTCCATTAGCACCAGAGTGGTAGCATATTGGTGCAGGTGTACACCAATCATAATCATTTATATCTGGTCTTTTCTTTTCCAATTCCTTAGCATTAGCAATTCCACAGCTAACATAACTTTCGATTTTTACTTTGTATTCGAAACAGAATCCTCCAATACTATCTTGTGGTGGATAATATAATACTTTTACTGCTTCTTCACACTTGATATCACAACCAACAACTTCTTTCTTATATCCACCATTACTAGTAGTCCATTTTCCTGAACTATTTGGATAATAGTGATATCTATATTCAGTTGTCTCTGCATTCTTTGTAGTATGAGTAGCATAATACCATGAAATATTAGTATATCCATCTTCTAAATCATAAGAAGTAAAATCTTTAGCATTAGTACTCTTTTTTACATCTTCTTTAGTAACTACAGTTGGTGAACATTTAAGTGTACTAGTTGTGTTGATTTTTGCTTCTTCACCAGTTCCAACAACTTTACTAGTAAAGTTATGTTCTTGTTTACCTCTTTTTTTAGCATAACAAAATCTTTGCTCAAATGTTTTTTGTGCAGAATAGTCTTTACTATCATCACAAGTAACTGATGTTGATGTATCTGGTTTTCTTTTAGAACTTTGTATAGCAGTAGTACTACCTTTACCTTTCTTTGGTTCATAACCACCTTCTGCACTTAGTCTAATAGTAACACTTTTTGTACATTTAGCATCTTGAGTGGTTTGCATTTCAATCTTTATCGATTTTCCTGTTTTTTCTTTTTCGAAGTTTAGTTTCAATCCAGAAAGTTCACCTTGTGTACCATGATATACTGTGTTTCCAATATAATCACCAGTAGTTTTACCATTTATTTTGGTAATCTTGAACCTTGGATATGTTTTGTCTTTAGCTAATGCATTACCATTAATTTTAATTTTCCAAGTTTTACTTGACTCATAATAGATCAACTCAGGATCGTATTTCTTTATCAAGTCAGCCTCTGATTCTTTACAATCAGTAATGATTTCAACTGGCTTAGTTGTTTTCTTCTTATTAGCTGCTTTTACATTAATTACAGAAGTTACTGCAAATAATGCTACGAAAACGATTATTAATGATGTTAGCACTTTACCTCTAAGCTTCATTTATTTCATCTCCTTCATTTTTCATTTGTTTTAATACTCTTTTATATTTTTTATTGGCAATTACTTTGTAGTCTTTCATTTTTTCATTTTTTCTTAATTCTCTTCCGACTACCATTACTGTTCTTTCTAGATTATCCTCGCCATAGAATCTAGTACATGTTAAGAGAACTAATATATTATCTTTTTCATTTACTTCTACATCATAATCATACATTGTATCTTTTAAATATTTATTAATATATCTTTTATTTTCTTTTAGAGAAGCCTCTCTTGATACAAGTGTATATCCTGCTGTATCAGTAATAAAAACAGAAAATATTTTATAAACATGGGTTGTGCCATTCATTGTATATTGAAAATATTGATGCTCTTTAGCATAGTCAATATACAGAAAGGCAGGTAAATTATCAAATCTTTCAAAGTATTTCAGATCAATTTCTGGATTACTTGAGAGATTTCTTAAATTATGTCCTTGTATAACCATGTGATTTTGAAACTCTTCTGTTTCTCCAACATTCCAAGCAAAGTCTGAGAAATTCACTTCTAAGTCTGCTCCTTCTTCTTCAGGAATGTTTAACACAGGTAAATCTATACCGGTATCATAAATATTTAGCCACCCAATTGTTTTTCCATAATCATTGT
>CACXFY010000015.1 GCA_902767005.1 uncultured Erysipelotrichaceae bacterium | reverse complement strand
TATTTGGTAATAAAATAGAAAAATATGATGTAAAATATTTGGATAGTGAACAAGTTAAAATTGGTAAGAAAGAGTATTCTATTGAGAATTATTGGTATCATGAATCTTAATCGTTTACTGTATATTAAAATATTGGTTTACACCAATGTTTTTTTTCTTTATATATTTCTCTTTTTATGTTATTATGTTATTAGAATAATGAGGAAGTGTTTGGTATGTATCCACTTGGAAAACAGTTTGAAGTGAATTATACAAAGGCTAAAAGTGATGCTAAAAACATAGTTCAAGGTAGTAATTATAGGATTTCTGTTATTAGTGAACGTGTAATTAGACTTGAATATTCACAAGCCGGACAATTTATTGATAGACCAACCCAGTTAATCCGTAAAAGAAATATTGGACTAGCTGATTTTTCTGTTAGACAAGATGCTAATATAGTTGAAGTTACTACTAAATACTATGCATTAAATTATATTAAGGGACAACCTTTTGTAGGTAATAAAGTAGATCCAATGAAAAACCTTAAGATTACGTTATTATCTAGAGAAAGAGATCGTAATAAAGATTGGTATTATGGTCATCCAGAAGCTCGTAATATGTTAGGTAATTTAGTAGGAGTAGATTTTAATATACCTAAAGTATTACAAAAAGGTTTGTATTCATTAGATGGTTTTGCTACTTTAGACGATTCACAAAGTAAGATTATTATGGAAGATGGTACTTTAGCTGAGCCACCTAAAGGACATATAGATATATATGTATTTATGTATGATAGAGACTTTAAACAAGCTTTATTTGATTATTTTAAAATGACTGGTCCACCAGCTATGCCTCCAAGATATGCACTTGGTAACTGGTGGAGTAGAAATGTACAGTATAATGATAAAGATATAAAGGACTTAATTCGTAATTTTGAACGTAAAAAGATACCTTTAGCAGTTATGTTATTTGATAATGATTGGCATATTAGAAATGTTGGTCAATTAAGAGATTTAAGAAATGGATATACTTTTAATACTACTTTAATTAAAGATCCTAAAGGAATGATAGATGAATTTCATAAACGTGGTATTAGAGTAGGATTAAATGTTAATCCTACAGAAGGTATTTATCCACATGAAGCTTTTTATAAACAAGCTTCTGAATATTTAGGTGTTACTAATGGAGCTGTTATTCAATTTGATCCATTAAATCCTAAGTTATTGGATGTATTATTCAAAGTATTCTTACATCCACTTGAGGCTGTTGGTATAGATTTCTTTTGGAATGATTCAACAGGAAATAATGATATTACTAGGTTATGGGCACTAGATCACTATATGTATTTAGATTCAGGACGTAATAATAATAAGCGTGGTATGATTCTAGGTAGAGGTAGTGTTATTGCTCCTCATAGATATCCAGTTATATATGGTGGTAGTTCACAGATTAGTTGGGCACAATTAAAAAATCTACCATTCTTATATTTAAATGCTGCGAATATTGGAGTAAGTTGGTGGAGTCATGATGTTGCTGGTAACCATGGAGGTATAGAAGAAGGAGAACTATATGTAAGATATTTACAATTATCTACTTTCTCTCCTATATTTAGATTCCATGGAGCACGTGGACCTTATTATAAGAAGGAACCATGGGTATGGGATGCTCAAACAGCCAATATTGCGGCTGATTATATGAGATTAAGACATAGATTAATTCCATATTTATATACAGAGGCATATAACTATACAAGAGCTGGAACACCATTAATACAGCCATTCTATTATAATTATATGTGGGTATATGATGATTCTTTATATAGGAATCAATACTATTTTGGATCTCAATTATTAGTATGTCCTATACTTGAAAAATCTGATAAGACTATGATGCGTACAGTACATAGATTCTTTATACCAGATGGTACTTGGTATGACTTTGTTACTGGTAAGAAATTCCCAGGTAATAAGAAATATATATCTTTCTTTAAAGAAGAGGATTATCCAGTATTTGCACATGCAGGTAGTATTATACCTTTAAGCAATAGAAGTGATTATCAAAATGTAGGATTGCCTACTGATTTGGAAATTCAAATATTCCCAGGTGTTTCTAATACATATACATTATATGAGGATGATGGTGTTACATCATTGTATAAAGAAGGATATTACTTAAAAACTTCAATTGATTATAACTATTTAAGAAATAACTATACTGTTATTATTAGATCTATTGAAGGTAAAAGTGGTATTGCTCCTGAGAAGAGAAATTATAAAATGGTATTTAGAAATACTAAAGAAGCTGAAAATGTTACTATTTACTTTAATGCTGATAAAATAGAAAGTGAAAACTATGTTGATGGTAATGACTTTATAGTAGAGATTAAAGACATTCCTACTATTGGTCAATTAACTATTAACTGTAAAGGTAAAGATATTGAAATAGATGCAGCTAGACTTATTAATGATGATGTTAATAGTATTTTGATGGATTTACAGATAGAAACTTATACAAAAGAGAAAATTGCTGCTATAATGTTTAGTAATGAAGCCAATAGTAAGAAAAGAATTGAAATTCGTAAACTTAAGAAAGAAGGATTATCTAAAGACTATGTTAACTTATTCTTAAGATTACTTGAATATATTAACGAAGTATAGGAGGGTTATTATGACAGTTGCAAATAAGAAGAATAATGCTGTTAATAGACTTTTAAAACTACAAGAAGCTGTTATTAGGAAATTTAATGATTCTATAAAGTATAATGAAGATGAAGATAGAGATATTATTATTACTGATGCTATTTTCGATCATTTAACAACAGGAGAATTAAATGAAGATTATGATACAGATGCTTTAAGTGGATTAAATGATGAAGAAAAGAATAGTTTATTAAATCTAGTTAATACATATAGAGATGTATTATTCTATGATGGTGATCCATCTTGTTGGGCAGAATCAAGTGAAAGGTTTATAGAAGATTTTATTATGATTGCTACTGAAGTACTAGATAATTATGATTTCTTGATTAGGATTGCTAAAGTAGGAGGAATTAATTCTTTAAACTTTTTGAGAGAATTAAAAGGAGAGAGTGGGTATTCTGAATATTCTGTAGTAGAAAGATTAAGAAATACATTTGGTAATGATGAGTTATTAGAAAAAGTATTATTAGAAATGACTAAAGAGAATAATCTATATAATATATTTACTACTTCTGAAAAGGCAGAATTATTAGATTATCCTTTGGGTTCTCTATACTTTACTAAAGATGAGAATACAGCTATTATTAGTAATCCTTTAGAATTAGCTGTTGAGTTATATAATAGAGATACTATGAATAGTCTTGAATTAAAGAGTGAAAATGCTGGTAGTGTAGTTAATAAAGTTACTGCATATTTAAGAGATAATGATTTTGCTTTCAGTAATGCTTTAACTGATTTATTCTTTGATTATGAAGATAACAATCCAATTTATTATACTTCTAAGATAGATAATATAGAAGTTGATAAAAGTGGTAAAAAGACTAGAAAAATGTTTAATAAAGGAGAAAAAGAAATAGTTAAATAAATTATTTCTTTTTTATTGAGAAATTTAAAATATGTGTTATAATACATATATATTTTGTGATGACTGAGGAGTAGTAGAGAGGAAAATACTTTTAGAGAGTCTATGTTAGGTGGAAGTAGATAGTTAATACTCTTGAACTTGTCTTAGGAGCAATTGGGTTATTCCGTTATCAATATAGAGTGTATAAGTATACTTATGAATTAAGGTGGTACCGCGAGTAAATCGTCCTTATGATTAAGTATATTTTTTTTGGAGGAATTTATGGAAGAGTTAGTTTTATTTATATTATCTTTTATACTTGTACTGATTGTATATGAAATATTTATAGTTACTCCAGCTAAGAGAAGAAAGAGTAAAAGAGGAAGAAAGAGTAAAGATAAGGAAGTATTGGAAGTGCTCTATTTAGTTAAAAGATATAGACTTGATTTAGAGAAAGTTAATTATAATCAGTTATTACAAATAGTTGCTATTACAAGTAGTTTGGATATATCAATTATATGTAGTTTAATAATGTTATTTGATAACTTTATTATTCGTATATTAGTTGGTGGATTATCTATTGTATTAGTATTATTAATTAGTTATCATATAGTTTATTTATTTTACAAAAAGAAGGGAATGATTAAGAATGTCTAGTTTTATAGATATAGAGAAGAAATGGCAAAAATATTGGGAAGATAATGATACTTTTAAAGCAATTACTGGTGATAAGAAGAAAGATCCTTACTATATATTAGTAGAGTTTCCTTATCCAAGTGGTTCAGGATTACATGTGGGTCATGTTAGAAGTTATACTGCTTTGGATGCTATGGCTAGAATGAAGAGAATGCAAGGATTCAATGTATTATATCCTATGGGATGGGATTCTTTTGGGGCTCCTGCTGAACAATATGCTATTAAGAATCATATTCATCCTAGTGAAGCAGTAAAAGAAAATATTAAGACTTTTAAAGCTCAAATGCAATCTTTAGGTTTTTCTTTTGATTGGAGTAGGGAGTTTGCTACTACTGATCCAGATTATTATAAGTGGACACAATGGCAATTCTTACAATTTTATAAGCATGATATGGCTTATAAAGATACTATTCCAGTAAATTGGTGTCCTGAGTGTAAGACAGTACTTTCTAATGAAGATGCTGCTGGTGGAGTATGTGAGAGATGTGGATCACAAGTTGAACAAAAAGAGAAGAGTCAATGGATGCTTAGAATGAGTGATTATGCAGAAGATTTACTTACTGGATTAGATGATACTAACTTTGCTGAAAGAGTTAAATTAGGTCAAATTAATTGGATTGGTAAATCTACTGGAGTAGAATTAGATGTCGATATAGTAGGTGGTGGTAAATTCTCTGTATTTACTACTTGTCCAGAGACTATTTATGGTATTACTTTCTTTGTTATTGCTCCTGATGGAAAATTAATTAAAGAATTGATGCCAAGAGTTAAAAATAGAAAAGAAGTAGAAGCTTATATTAAAGAGACTGCTAAGAAGTCAGCAATGGATAGAACTGAATTAAATAAAGGTAAGACTGGAGTAATGATTAAAGGTATTAAGGCTATTAATCCAGTTAATGGTAAAGAAGTACCTGTATTCTTAGGAGACTTTGTATTAGGTGATTATGGTACTGGAGCTGTTATGGCTGTACCTAGTCATGATCAAAGAGACTTTGAATATGCTAAAGAACATAACTTAGAGATAATTCAAGTAATTGACTGTGGAGATATTTCAGAGCATGCTATTGAAAAACAAGATTATATGGGTGGTCATGGTTATAAAATGATTAATTCAGAAGAATTCAATGGTATGGTTGTTGATGAAGCTAGAGAAAAGATATCTGATATGTTGGAAGAAAAAGGTATTGGTAAGCGAGTAAATAATTACAAGATGCGTGATTGGATATTCTCTCGTCAAAGATTCTGGGGAGAACCAATTCCTATGATCTATTGTGAAAAGTGTGGATGGCAACCAATGAAGGAAGAAGATTTACCTTTATTATTACCAGATGTTGCGGAATATGAACCAACTGATACTGGAGAGAGCCCACTTGCTAAAATAGAGGATTGGGTAAATACTACTTGTCCAAAATGTGGAGGAAAAGCTAAGAGAGAGACAGATACAATGCCTAACTGGGCAGGAAGTTCTTGGTATTTCTTAAGATTTATGGATGCTCATAATGATAAAGCTTTTGCTAGTATGGATGCTATGAAATATTGGAATAGAGTAGATTGGTATAATGGTGGAATGGAACATACCGCAAGACACTTATTATATGCTCGTTTCTGGGTACAATTCTTATATAACATTGGATTAGTTCCTAAGAAGGAAATGATTTGGACAAGAGTTTCTCATGGAATGGTATTGGGTTCTAATAATGAAAAAATGTCTAAATCTAAAGGAAATGTAATTAATCCAGATGATATTGTAAATGAGTATGGAGCAGATACATTACGTTTATATGAAATGTTTATGGGTGATTATCAAATGGATGCTCCTTGGAATACTGATAGTTTAAGAGGATGTAAACGATTTATTGATAAAGTAATGAGATTAAAAGATAAAGTTAGTGACAAGACTGGATATAGTAAAGACTTAGAAGTAATTCAAAATAAGACTATTAAGAAGGTTACTAATGATATTTTAAATATTAGTTATAATACAGCTGTATCGCAAATGATGATACTTGCTAATAGCTATGATGAAAAAGATACTATTACAAAGGATGATTATGCATTATTATTAACATTACTTAATCCAATGTGTCCACATATTACAGAAGAATTAAATGAAAGTATTGGTAATAAGCCAATATGTGAAGGTAGTTGGCCTGAATATGATGAAGCCAAAACAGTAGATAATGAAGTTGAAATAGGTGTACAAGTAAATGGAAAAGTACGTGCAACTATTAAAATAGCTGTTGATGAAGATGAAGATTCAATTAAAGAAAAGGCAATGAATGAAGATAATGTTAAAAGGCATATGGATGGAAAAGAAGTTGTAAAAGTAATAGTAATCAAAGGAAAAATAGTTAATATAGTGGTAAAATAAGAGACTTTTGTCTCTTGTTTTTTTGACTTTTTGTTCGATTTATGGTATAATTAGCTACACATTGGGGGGAATGGTTATGAGTGAGGATAAGATTATTGAAAAAAAATATCTATTACACTTACTTGAGTTAAATAAATTAGATGTACCATTTATGATTCAAGAAGCTTTTTTAGCTTATAGATACAGAAAAAGAAATAAGAGTTTATATGATGATGACGCTGTTATTCCTACTAAGTTAATTAGAATGTATTATGAGTTAAAACCTGGTGAAATTGAATTTGATGCTATGAAGAAAAATTTTATAAAGAAATATGTTTTAAATGAAAGTAAAATAGAGGGAGTAAATGATGAAGATATACATGGTCATGAAGAAGTATTAGGTCTTGCTGATATGTATGAATATTTACATAGTGATGAATGTGAGAAATACTTTAGTGTATATACATTAAAAGATTTACATAGACAATTATTTAGTCATGCTGCTTTCCCAGAGTATGGTGGTACATATAGAAACCAAGATGTATATTTAATAGGTAGTAAAGTTGGATTATGTGATTATTCTATGATTCAAACTGAATTATATAAGTTAAGTCCTAGAATTGATTGGTTACATGATTATAGTAAAGAAGTTAAAGAATCTAGCGATGTTGATATGATGTTAGATTATTTAGATCAAGTAGTTGAATTAAAATGTGCTTTAATTAAAATTCATCCTTTTGGAGATGGTAATGGTCGTACAGTTCGTGCTTTTATTAATAAATTACTTGAAGATGGAGGTCTTCCACCAATTTATATTAAAGCTAATGAAAGAACTGAATATCATCAAGCTATGAATAAAGCAAATGGTGAAGATGCTGATTTTTCAGATATAAAAGCTTTTTATCGTTATAAAATATGTGATTCTATATTAGAATTAGATATAAATGATAGATTAAGAAAAGAACATCAAGAAGTAATAGAAAAAGAAAAGGCAAAACAAAAATTAAAGAGGTAGTTATTCTACTTCTTTTTTATTTATATCTTATTATGTTATAATTAGTTAAGGTGGAAGATATGAAAAAGAAGAAAGATAAAACTATGTATAAATCTAGTTTTGTTAAAGGGGCTTTTATTACTACTTTAGGTATAGTAATTGCGAAAATACTAGGTATATTATATGTTATTCCTTTTCATGCTATTATTGGAGATGAAGGTGGAGCTTTATATGGATATGCATATACTATATATTTAGTATTTATGTCATTGTCTACAGCTGGTATTCCACTAGCAATTAGTAAAGTAATTAGTGAATATCAGACACTTGGTTATATGAAAGCGAAGAAAAGAGCTTTTTTCTTAGGTAAGAGTATTGCTTTTATACTTGGCCTTGTGTCTTTTATAATACTTATGATTTGTGCACCATTGATTGCGAAGAGCATACTTGGTAACATTACAGGAGGTAATACTTTAGCAGATGTTACTTTTGTTATTAGAGTAATAAGTACAGCTATACTTATAGTACCAGTTCTTAGTATATATAGAGGTTATTTTGAAGGACATAGGTTATTTAGCCCACCAAGTATATCACAAGTTATTGAGCAAATAATTAGAGTAAGTGTAATAATATTTGGTAGTTATTTTGTACTTAAATCATTTAATATGAATATTGCTAGCGCTACTGGAATGGCTTTATTTGGTGCTACTTTGGGAGCAATAGGAGCTTATTTATACTTAGCTATTAAGAGATTTAAGAATAAGAGGAAATTTAATCAAAGTATAATTAAAGTAAATGAACCTATAGTTAAAGATAGTGTAATTATAAAGAAAATAGTAATTTATGCATTACCATTTATTATGATTGATATTTTTAAGTCTTTATATAATTATGTAGATATGGTTACTGTAGTAAAAGGACTTGTTTCGATAGCTAGTTTTAATATAGATGATGCAGAAGTAGTATTTAGTATGTTATCTACTTGGAGTAATAAGTTTAATATGATATTACTAGCAATAAGTAGTGGTGTTATAGTTAGTCTTATTCCTAATCTTACTAAGAGTGTAGTTGAGAAAGATCAAAAAGATATAAATAAGAAAATTAATCAAGCTATTGGGGTATTATTATATTTAATGGTACCAATGGCTGTTGGAATTAGTTTTTTGAGTAAGAGTATTTGGATATTATTTTATGGGGATAGTATATATGGACCAAGTGTACTTGCATATTATATATTTGCTGGATTATTAGTAGGTATATTTACTGCTATGGTATCTATAATGCAAACACTTAAAGATTATAAGGTAGTGTTTATTAGTTTGATTAGTGGATTACTACTTAAAATATTATTAAATACTAGTTTGATTAGTGCTTTTTATAAATTGGGTTTACCACCATATTATGGAGTAATTACGGCTAGTATATTGGGTTATTTAGTATCTATTACTATATGTATAATAGTATTAAAGAAGAAATATGATATTAGTTTTGAAGAAAATAGTAAAAATATTGTTAATATAGTTTTCTCTACAATACTTATGAGTTGTGGGTTAGTTTTATTATCATTAATAATTCCTACTTATACTATGAATAGAGTGTTTAATATAGTAATAATAGGTGTATATGCAATAATTGGTATGATTATATACTTTGGTATTACATATAAGACTAAGACTATTAAAGATATATTTGGGGATAGAATTAATAAATTTATCAAAATAAAACGAAACAACTAACAATTAGTTGTTTTTCTTGTAAATTGACAATATATGACGGAATATGTCTAGTAATTATTTTAAAATCATATATAATTATAGTATGAGTAAGAATAGAAGAAGACAACTTACTAATAAAAGAAAACGTTTCATAATAACAAACGTCTTTTTAGCTATGTTCTTATTTATTGGAATAGGCTATTCTGCATTATTTACTAATTTGAATATATCAGGGGACATAACAGTTAAGAAAATACAGGAACCAATTATAAAAGCAACCTCATCAGATGATAGAACAGCATTTAGAAGTGACACTTATAGAGAAAAAATAAAAACTATTACTTTAGATGATCAGATTAATCCTCCAAATAATATAATTGAGTCTTGGGATATAGGAGTAAGTCAAACTGGTAATGTAATGGCTTATGTTACACAAAACAGTGATGATAATACTATGTATGATCTATACATCCAAGGGAATGGACATTTGTATGCCAATGAGGATAGTAGTTGTTTATTTTATAATTTAAAAGGTGTAGATTCTATAACTGGTATAGATAAATTAGATACATCAAGAGTAACTGATATGAGTTATATGTTCTATACAACAGGCAATAATAGTACAGTCTTTACCTTGGATTTAGGAGATAAATTTGATACCAGCAATGTAACTAATATGGGTGGTATGTTTCTTGCAACAGGCTATAGTAGTACAGTCTTTACCTTGGATTTAGGAGATAAATTTGATACAAGTAAAGTAACTAATATGAGTTTTATGTTTGATGGAACAGGCTATAGTAGTACAGTCTTTACCTTGGATTTAGGAGATAAATTTGATACAAGTAAAGTAACTTATATGAGTTATATGTTCTTTTATACAGGTTATGACAGCTCAACTTTCACTTTAGATTTAGGAGATAAATTTGATACAAGTAATGTAACTGATATGAGTTATATGTTTCATGCAACAGGCTTTAGTAGTACAGACTTTACCTTGGATTTAGGAGATAAATTTGATACAAATAAAGTAACTAATATGAGTTATATGTTTGATGAAACAGGCAATAGTAGTACAGTCTTTACCTTGGATTTAGGAGATAAATTTGATACAAGTAATGTAACTGATATGAAGCGTATGTTTTCTGATACAGGCTTTAGTAGTACAGACTTTACCTTGAATTTAGGAGATAAATTTGATACAAGTAATGTAACTGATATGAGTTATATGTTTGATGGAACAGGCCATAGTAGTACAGACTTTACCTTGGATTTAGGAGATATATTTGATACAAGTAAAGTAACTAATATGAGTGATATGTTTTATGGAACAGGCTTTAGTAGTACAGTCTTTACCTTGGATTTAGGAGATAAATTTGATACAAGTAATGTAACTGATATGAGTTATATGTTTTCTTTTACTGGTTTGAATAATAATAATCTTATTCTAGATTTGTCAACATTTGATTTTAGTAATGTGATAAGTTATTTCGACATATTTTATTGTATGACTACAACTAAAAAAATATATGTTAAAGATGCTGCTGCTCAGAGCTGGATAATTAATAATAGTGGTAATAGTTCTTTAACTACTAGTAATGTACTTATTAAGACATAAAAAAAGTAACTTATGTTACTTTTTTTGTTTTATGAATACTTTTTTATTTATGTATCTTCTTCTTTATATTCTTTAATCCATGATATGTATTAAAAGCTAGATTATAAGTGTGATACCAGAATGGAGATACTATTAGATCAAATTCTCCTATTAGTTCTGATACAACTCCACCAAAACTCTTTTTGAATAGATATAGTCCATATAATGGATTCTCTTTTCTAAAGTCTCCAGTAATACCATAGAAATTATATCTTTTATATTTGTTTTCTTGGGCATATTTAATTCCTGCATAGTGAATGGTGTATGCTGATTGGAATTGCATTAGATTATCATCTGTTCC
>CACXFY010000014.1 GCA_902767005.1 uncultured Erysipelotrichaceae bacterium | reverse complement strand
TTTTCATCTAAAAATAGTAATGAATCTAATGGATTAAGTAAGAAGTTAATTAATAATACTATTAATGTAATAGAGAATATTACTCATAAAGATTTAAATAATAAAGAATTAGTTAATACTTTAAATTATCCTATTAGAAAGTTAGCTCATTTTACTATATTCTTATTATTAGGTATTAGTATATTTCTATTTATTAATACTTTTAATATAAATAAGACAGTATTAATAAGTATACTTGTATGTATATTATTTGCATCATTAGATGAAACTCATCAAATATTTACACTGGGTAGAAGCCCATTATTATTAGATATCTTTATAGATAGTATTGGTTCTATTACAGGTATTACTATATTAAATAAAATAAAACAAAGATAAAATATCTTTGTTTTTTTGTTATTCTGATAATTATAGAAAACTTGTTCGAAAGCTTTGACTGTTGTTAAATTAATAATTATAATAAATAACTAGGTTAGGTTTAGGAGGAATATTATGTCAACATCAAAAAAAGAATTCAGTGAAATAACTAATAGAATAAATCTGTTGTATAAATTTGAGGATGATCTTTTATTTTGTAGAACAATTGATTATAAAGAAAAAAAAATAAATAATATAGATGATTTAGAAGAGTATATAAAGAATAATAGAGATTTGAATAATATTGGATTAAATATTATTCATGCAGAGTTAGAGTATGCATATTTATCTAGAATAATTGCAAGTTATAGTAAAACATATAATAAAGGAGTAATTAATTGGCAATATAATTATAATGATTTATCATTTAAAAGAATGAACAAATTGGTAAGTTTTTTACCAATTAGTGTTATAGTACATGTTCAACCTGATATGGGTAGTGCTATAGGCATGTCAACAATTAAAACAATAATTACAAATGCTATAAAATCCATTTATTACATTATAAAAGAGATTAGATTAATTAGGAAGACTTATATTTTCTTTGAGGAAAACTATGGTTATAGTAAGGAATTTATTCAAAAAACAATTAAGCTAGAATATGAATGGAAGAAAGGATTTATAGATAATAATATTTATTCTAATAAATCAAAGTATGAAAAGAAGATAATGAAAGATTGTAACTATAGATACAATAGAAAAAATAAAATTTGGAGAAAAAAGGAGGATTAATAACAATAAAAAATAATGGACAATATTGAAGATTTAGTTAAAAAATTTACTTGTGCAATTATTTCTGCTAAAAATAATGAAAAATCAAAACTGATAACATCTTTGCATACTTTTCCAAAGGGTTCATGTGGTGATTCCTCTTTATTACTTGGCAAATATTTAAAAGAAAAAGGTTTCAATCCAAAATATATTAATGGAGAAGATGGTAAATACAAAAAAAAGCCAATAAAAAGCCACGCATGGTTAAAAGTAAATACTATTATTGTAGATATAACATTTGGTCAGTTTAATATTATAACTTTAGATAACAACTTGGATAATTATAGCTATATTGGAAAAACAAATGCATTTTATAAATCATTCAAAAATCCAGAAGAAAAGTATATAGATTTTTCAAAGTATGATAAAAGAACAGCAGATAATCTAGAGAAAACTTATAAAATAATAAAAAAATATTTATAGTAATCAACAATAAATGCAAAATAATTAAAGCAAAGTTAATCTTTGTTTTTTTTATGCTATAATTTTACTAAGGTGATAATATGTATGAAGATATAAAAGATATGATTATTTATATATCTGAATTAAATACAAAAGAACTTATTAGATATACTAAATTAGTTAATGAAATAATAAAAAGTAATATAACAGATGAATCTATTATAAGCAGTGTATTTGATCAATTACTAAGTTTAACATTTGTAGATGAATTATTACTTAAAGAAGTATATTATAAATTACTTAATTATACTATGGTTTTTGATGAAGAACTGAGTATTGATTATGAAAATATATATATAGAACAATTTGAAGAGGACTATGAAGAAGAACCAATTACCTATAAAAAGACAAATAATGAAAAATAACTTGTATTATTATAATAAGAAAGTATAATAAACTTATATTAATTATCTTGCCATGTGTTAATATGACAATTTGGACGCTAAGGTGTATTTGTTTAAAGGCAAGTAAACAAATCTGCATGCTGCGGAATATCCCTATATTGGGGGATATTCTTTTTTTTATTCAAAAAAGGAGGTTTTATTATGAATGAAATAGCAGAAAAAGATGTTATAAACATCGAAGAAATGATTTATGAAATAGAAGGAAAGGAGGTTATGTTAGATTCTGATTTAGCTAAACTATATAATGTTGAAACTAAAAGAATTAATGAGGCTGTTAAAAACAACCCAGAAAAATTTCCTAATAGATATTTATATAGAATCACTGATAAAGAATATAATTATTTGAAGTCGAAAATTTCGACTTCAAAAGGTGGTTCTAGAAAAGGGCATACAGCATTTGTTGAGCAAGGTGTATATATGCTAGGAACCATACTAAAATCAAAAGAAGCAATAGAAGTAAGTATTAGAATTATGGATACCTTTGTAAATATGAGACATTATATAAAATATAACGAACAGATATTACCAAGAAAATATTTATTGCTAGAAAACAAAGTAGAAATCAATAAGCTAATAAATGAAGTCATTAATAATTGTGGGATAGATAATTAATAAATATAAATAGAAAATAGAGAAATTGGATGATTCAACAGTCGCAAAATCTGCGACTGTTCAACAAGAAGATACCAGAGAAGTAACAAGAGATATAAATAACTATAACTAAAAAGAAGTTTTGTAATTAAAACTTCTTTTCAAATTCTCCTTTAATTCCTACACCTATACTTTTAATCATAAACATTTGATCATCAAACTTCTTTAAATATCTTTCTAGTTTTATTAATTCATATTTAGTTAAAGCAGTATATATAATATAAGTTCTAGAATCATCATATCCACCTTTAGCGTCCCAATAAGTAAAATCTCTATTCAATTCATTCTTAATATAATCATTTACTCTTTTTGGATTCTTTTTACAAAATATAAATGCTGTTGAACATATATTTTGTTCATGCATTTTATCTATCATTAAACTATCACATACTGCATATATAATTGAATAAACCATTATTTCTAGTCCATACATTGCTCCAGCAATCAAATAAACAATAACATTTATTATTAATCCTAGTTTACCAACAGATACATTATTATTCTTTTTCGCAAGTACTAATCCTATAATATCAGAACCTCCAGTAGAAGCCCCACTATTTAGTGTAAGACCAACTCCTATACCACCTAATATACCTCCAACTAATACATTAGTTAATATATTATTTTCTATTAATAAATATGTAGGTATTACAGATAATAATATAGCTTGTAATGTAACCGCAAATACTGTTCTAGCAAAGAAACTCTTACCAAGATTTCTAAATGCCATTATAAATAATGGAATATTTATTAAATAATAAATAATACCTGAATAATCAAAACTATTTTTAATATTAAATAATTCTTGAGTAATACTTCTAATTAACTGAGCTATACCAAGTACTCCTCCTGTATATAAATTATTAGGTACAATAAATATATTAATTGCTAAACAAAATAGTATAGATCCTACAATAACTTTAACTATATCTTCTAAACTCCAATTAAATAAATCAATAATTTTTTTCATGTTATCAACTCCTAAAACAGAATTAATTATAACACTTTAAAATTTAAAGTAAAGTGTTGATAGATTTATCTTCAACAAATAACTATAATTTGACTATTTATAAACAACATATTTATAATGTAATTAGACTTATGAACATTGGAATATATAAAAGGAATGATAATATGACTAAATTAATTACTATATTATTACCATGTCTTAATGAAGAAAAAACACTAGATAAGTGTATTAAACTAATAAAAAAGACTATGAATAATAGTAAATATAAAAAAGATTATTCAATATTAGTATGTGATAATGGTAGTACAGATAATTCAATAAATATATGTAAAAAGAATAGAGTAGAACACACTATTTGTAATAATAAAGGATATGGTAATACTTTATTAAATGGTATTAATATATCTAATTCTAAATATTTAGTTATGCTTGATTCTGATCTTAGTTATGATGAAAAAGATATACCAATGTTTATTGATAAATTAGAAGAAGGTTATGACTTTGTAATTGGAAATAGATTTAAAGGTACAATAGAAAAACATGCTATGCCATTATCTCATAATATTGGCTCTAGAATACTTACCGAATATGGTAACATCTTATTCCAAACTAAATCACATGATTATCACTGTGGGTTAAGAGCTTTTAATAGAGAAAAAGTATTAAACTGTAATCTTAATTCTACTGGTTTTGAATTTGCCTCAGAAATGATTATTAAAGCTAAAATTAATAAACTAAAAATGTTAGAAGTACCAACCAATTTATTTAAAGATGGCAGAGATAGACCACCATATTTAAAAGCTATAAAAGATGGTCTAAGACACTTTAATCTAATAACTAAAGTAAAGTTTAATAATTCTATAATATTTAGATATTTTACTACGTTTATTACTGTTATATTATTCTTTTTAATTACATTATTTTTAACTAATCTAATTCCCCATAAATTAGTAAGCAATAACAGTCAAAAATCAATTATTCAATTAACAGAAATGTTTAATAAAAAAAGTAATATTAAAAACCCTTATAGTACTTTTGAAGAAGAAGGAGATTTAAAGAACTTTGCTATTATATATTCATCTGACTCTAATCATCCTATTAAATCTATGATAGAAATGAATTATCCAATAGAATGCGATAAATCTCAAACATGTTATTTAATATCAAATAATTCTATGCAATTAATTAATTATAGTAGATATTGGCATGGTCAAACTACTATATTAAAACCATTAACTATATTCTTTGATATAAAAACAATTAATATAATTATAATGACTTTATTTATTATCTTATTCACATATACACTAATAATGTTATTTAAAACTGATAAGTTATTTTCAATAGCCTTCTTTCTAGCGTCACTATCTATTAATATATTCTTTGTGCCTAAATCATTTCAATATGTATTAGTATTTATAATAATGTTAATAGGAATGAATATAATTAGAAGATTATATAATAATAAAAGTAAATATATAGATATATTTTTCTTAATAATAGGAATGCTTACTTGTTTCTATGACTTCTTAACAGTAGAAACAATAACTCTAACAATGCCATTATTATTCTATTTATATTTAAAAATAAAAAACAAAGAAAAAATAAGCTATAAAGAAATATTAATATTTATTACTCTCTGGGGAATAGGCTATGTAGGAACATTCTTAACTAAATGGTTTATAGATATACTTCATTATGGTCCAGATATTCTATCAGAAATAATATATGATGCATCTATTAGAACATGGAATTCAGATAATCAAATAATGGATCTAGAATTCTCTATAATAAATAACTTTATTCCAATAATTCCATTTGTATATATAAACAATGGTCATATCATATGTTTAGTATTATTAATACTACTACTATTATTGGATACTATTATACTTAAAAAATATAATAATTTACATTTTATAGTATTAATACCATTAATAAGATACTTAGTATTAACATTTCATTCATCACATCTATACTTTTTTACATATAGAGCTTTATTGCCAGTAATAATTATTTCTATATTAAT
>CACXFY010000013.1 GCA_902767005.1 uncultured Erysipelotrichaceae bacterium | reverse complement strand
TTTAAGTAATTAACTAAAGCATCTTCACAATACTCTCCATAAGTAACATATCTTTCTTTATTACCTTTACCAAGTATTAGTATTCTCTTACTACCAAGATCTATATCACTAACTTTAATATTTACTAGTTCTGATACACGTACACCAGTTGCATATAACATCTCTAATATAAGTAAATCTCTCTTACCTAAAGCTGTACTAGTTTTAGGTACTCTAAATAATTCTTCTAACTCATTATATTCAAAATATCTTGGTAATCTCTTATCCTTTTTAGGACCACTAACTAAAGAGAAAACATTAGTACTAACAATACCTTCATTAGCCATATATTTATAAAAACTACGTAGTGCACTAAGTTTTCTATCAATACTACTATTAATATCTTTTTTAGTATCTTTTAAATACATTAAGTAAAATCTAACATCACTGTATTCGATATTCTTATAATTTAAACTTTCACTATCTAAATAATTTAAATACTCTAAAATATCTTCTTTATAATTTAATATAGTATGTTTAGAATAATTCTTTTGATATTCTAAGTACTCTAAAAAACTAACTAAGTCTTTATTAATTTTCTTTTCTTCTAAATCTATCTTTTCCATATAATCAACTCTATATTTATTATAACAAAAAAAGATTAAATAACTTAATCTTTTTTATATACTTTACTCTTCTCTAAATACTTAGTAAAAATCTTCGTCCATTCATAAGCCTTATCTAAATTCTTACCTTGTCTTAAATATTCAATTATTTTAGCTCTATCTAATCTAACATCTTTTTCTAATTCTAAAGTATTCATCATATACTTATTAGCTTCATCTAAATGATATTTATGGAAACCATATAAGTACATATAACCACGTAATTTACCTTTAATTAAAGTCTTTAATTTCTCTAAATCAATATCTTCATAATCATTAAATTTATTTTCATTAAAACCAATTCCACTACCTTTTTTAATAAAAGTATCTCTACCAATATAATCTATTATATTCATAACTTCTACCATCTTATCATCATCACTAATCTTCTCTTGCATATCCATATAATCAAATATATTCATTTGACCATCAATAAAATCAGAATCAGTTTCAATCATCAATCTATTATTAAGTAATTTTCTAAATGGAACATTATCATTTAAATAATCAATATTTTCTTTTTCATTATATTTATCAAATCTATTAAAAGCTTCAACTATATTTCTAATTAATAAATATGAATTAATTACCCAAGCTCCATCTACATATTTAACTGAATACTTAGGTTTATTATGAATAGTAGAATCTTCATCTAATCCAAATGTTTTAGTCTTTTTAAAATACTTAATAAATTTCTTAAATAAATTAGTATTCTCATTCATAATAAAATTATAGAATTCACTATTATATTCCATCTTTTGACAAAACTTATCTACTATTCTTTTTGCTTCATCACACGTATTTAATTTTTTATTACTAGAACATACTAATGCTTGTCTTAAATCTTGTACTCTATCTTCTTTACTATTATAAATTACTTCTAAGTATTTCATTTCTTTATTATTACCTTTATAAGTAATAAATAAATCAGTATTTAAAGAATCTATTCTTCCTTTTTCATATAATAATTTTATTAATTCTTCACTAGAACTATACTTACTAGTAGCAAAATCTATTTTTTCTAGTGCACTACCCCTCTCACCATAAACTCTAAGTATTTTAAAAGTATTAGTATCTTTATTTCTAGCAACTAAAAAGTAATTATTCTTTTTCATAACACTACCCCCATAGTTGTGCCATATTATACCACAAAAAAGAAAAAAAGTCTACTGCATATTGTAGACTCCATATATAGAAGATTGCCCCCAACCCATAGTAAAAGGTTGTTTAGCGTGTATTCTCCATTCAGCACCCTCATCATAAGTTGTCATAACTCCATTTTTATAACTATTGACAACAAAAGCATGATATGGACTACCACTAGTACCAGAATGACTAACAAGTACAATAGAACCATATTTACAATCATTAATATTTGTACTTTTTTTCCAACCATGACTAGTTAAATAATTATCTAGTGTACTAACTACTTCTCCACCTTTTCTTTGATCAGTATAACCTATATCCCATAAAGCTTTTGAAGCTAATCTATCACACGATATTAATCCATCACTGGTTGGTGGAACACCATGACTATCTCCATAATGATAATTATTGCTTTTAGCATAACTAACAGTATTTTTAACTGCATTCATAAATCCTTCAACATCCCTACTATAATTAGTAGAAGCATTAGAAGAAGCATCATTTTTCTTATCATCACCTTGTTCATATTTCTGATCATTAACTATTCTAACAGCCTCACGCCCACTACTAATATGATGATTATTATTAATATTAAAACTAATTGTTTTAGCATCTCTCCAACATTTAATAAAATTAATATTACTATCAATCATACTTAAAGTTATATTAACCAACATCGGTATAAAAAATACTACCACTGCCGCTATTACCATATTATAAAGTTTCTTTAAATTCTTTTTTTCATCCGGATTAATAATAACTTGTACTAACCAAATACTAACACTAATTAACAAAATAATTGGAACAATTATTTGAATAATATTAATAATTCTTTGAAAGACATAGAGTATACCAGCAAGTGCATAATCAGTACAATAATTGTTAAGCATTAATATCACCTACCAATACTTTAAAATCTTTATTTAAAAAATAATTATACTCAGTATAATCAATTCCTGAATTCATATTAATATATCCATATATTATATTTTTATTAATATAATAACTAACATCTTTATTATAATCAAAATACTTACTTTGATAATTTTTATAAGTATCATAATCTATAGACTTTCTTATTTCACTATTATTATAATAATCTATAAAACTATTTTCTATTACTTTTTTAACTTCTGTTTTATTACTATCAAGTAAAGTAAATAACTCATCATCACTTATTAATTTACTATTATTAAGTAATATATTATAACTAGTAAACTTCACTTCAGAAACATCAATACTTTTAGAATCAATAATACGAATAATTAAAGAAAGTATATTTCCTTTTTTATTATAATCATATGAAATATCACTATATTCATCATTAACATAGTCTCTAACAAATAATTCAATATTCGCATTTATCTTATCAATATCTCCACCAACCAAGTTAACATATGGTGTTTTTTTATTATTAATAAATTTATCATATACTATGTCTTTACTTTTATCTTGTAGATTTATCTCAACTTTTTCAGTCAATGAAAAAACTCCATATAGCATAATAAAAATAATTAATAAAACTATAATACTAAAAAACACTTTCTTATTCATATTATTCACCCATTATGATTATAACACAAAAAAAGAAGATTAATCTTCTGTATATTCACAACTAGAACATTTAATCTTCCCATTTTTTTCAGTTAACATTTCACCACATTCTGGACATTTCTTATTTATAGGTTTATCCCAGTAAGCTGTCTTACATTTTGGATAACGATTACATCCATAGAATAGTTTCCCTTTACGTGACTTTCTCTCAATTATTTTTCCTTCACAATTAGGACAATCACATATTTCTACTACTTCTTCTGCTTCTTTATCCTTCTTTATATATTTACAAGTAGGATAATTACTACAAGCAACAAATTCTCCAAATTTACCATTTCTAATAACTAAAGGACTTCCACATTCTGGACAAACTTCTCCAGTTTCTTCTGGACCCTTTTTCTCCATTTCTTTAAAAGCCGCTTCTACTCTTGGTTCAAATAAATTCCAAAAATCAGTTAAGACAACAGTCTTTTCTGCATCCCCATCAGCAATCTCATCAAGTTCAGTTTCCATATTACTAGTATATTCAGTATTGATTATATCTTGGAAAAATTCTTGTAATTTATCAGTAGTTTCAAAACCCATTTCTGTTGGTTTAAACTTCTTATCTTCAACTACTACATAATCATGAGTCTTAATAGTATCAATTATAGTAGCATAAGTACTAGGTCTACCAATACCATCTTCTTCTAATTTCTTAATTAATGTAGCTTCAGTATATCTAGCTGGTGGTTGTGTAAAATGTTGTTTCTTTTCAACATCTTTAGTTATTTTATCTTCTCCAACTACAAAATTTGGAATAACTTTATCATCACTAGATTCATAATCACCATATACTTTTAAATATCCATCAAATATTATAATACTACCTGTTGTCTTAAATGTATAACCATTATTATCTAAGATAACAGTAGTTTGATCAAGAACTGCATCAGCCATTAAACTAGCTAATGTTCTCTTATATATTAAACTATATAATTTAAATGAATCATTATCCAAATATTGTTTAACTTTAGTAGGTTCTCTTAAAACACTAGTAGGACGAATTGCTTCATGTGCATCTTGTACTCCATCCTTTTTCTTACTACTTTTAATATGACCCATATAATTCTTACCATATTCTTTTTCAATATGTTTCATAGCAGGTCCTACAAAGTCTTCTGAAAGTCTAATAGAATCAGTTCTCATATAAGTAATTAAACCAACTGTTTCACTACCTAAATCTACACCTTCATATAACTTTTGTGCTAAACTCATAGTCTTTTTAGCATTAAAGCCTAATTTATTAGATGCCTCTTGTTGAAGAGTTGAAGTAGTAAAAGGAGCTTTACTCTTTCTAGTACCTTTCTTCTTTTGAACATCTAATACTTTATATTTATCACTTAAACTATTAATAATCTTATCTGCTTCAGCTTCAGTTTTAATAAGATCTTTTTTCTCTTTTACTTTTTCATCAAAATATTCAGCATCAAACTTATCAAAATGTGCCGTAATAGTCCAATACTCTTCTGGTACAAATGCCATTATTTCTCTTTCTCTATCAACAATAAGTTTTACTGCCACACTTTGTACTCTTCCAGCACTTTTAGCGCCTATCTTAGCTTGTAATAATTTACTTAATCTAAAACCAATAATTCTATCTAGTATTCTACGAGTCTCTTGACTCTTTACTAGATTATCATCAATTACAGTAGGATTATTAATAGCTTCAATTACCTTATCATGAGTAATTTCATTAAATAATACTCTCTTATATTTATTATCTTTTATACCTAAAGTATCTTTTAAATGCCAAGCTATAGCTTCTCCTTCTCTATCTGGATCTGATGCTAGAAATACTTCATCACTTTCTTTTACTTCTTTCTTTAAAGATGTAATAACCTTATTCTTACCTTTAATCGCAATATAATTAGGTTTAAAACCGTTCTCAATATCTACGCCTAATCCAAATTTACCAGTTGTTGCTAGATCACGAATATGACCTACAGATGCAACTACCTTAAAATCTTTTCCTAAATACTTTTCTATTGTTCTACTTTTACTAGGACTTTCCACAATCACTAAGTTCTTAGCCATATAATCCCTCCAGTCATTTATAACTTATACTAATGATTTTTATTTTTGTCAATAATATTTTTTGAATGTTTTTCTTTAATATTAAACATTTACATTTGAAAAAAACATTAAATATATATACATATATTTCTATTTATTTACTTTACACTTTTCTAAATAATCATGAACTGGAGCATAGCTTCTCCTATGTTCATCTATTATTCCATATTTACTAATTGCTTCTAAATGTTTCTTAGTAGGATACCCAACATTGTTTTTAAAATCATACATTGGATATTTCTTATCTAATTCATACATCATTCTATCTCTTGTTACTTTCGCAAGAACTGAAGCAGCACTAATTGTAATACTTCTAAGATCACCTTTAATAATTGGTTTAACTGGAATATCTAAATCTAATTTCATCGCATCAGTAAGTACATAATCTGGCCTAACACTACAATTATTAATAGCCATAATCATAGCTTCTTTAGTAGCTTCATAAATATTTATCTCATCTATTCTTCTCTCAGATACTATTCCTATTCCATAACTAATAGCTTGTTTCTTTATTTCTTCAAAATAATAATCTCTTTTCTTTTCACTTAACTTTTTACTATCAGTCAAACCATCTAAATTAAAATTATCTGGTAATATACAACAAGCTGCTACAACTGGTCCAACTAAAGGTCCTCGACCAACTTCATCTACACCAGCTATTAATTTATAGCCTTCATTTCTTAGTTCTCTTTCGTTTTTATATGTATCTTTTAAATCTATTTCTAACTCTAATTTTTTAATTATACTTTTATCTTCTTTTCTATTTTCTAATTTCTTTAATTCTAATAAATCTTCTAAAGTCATAAAACGATAACCATTTATTTCATTATAATTATCTACATAAAAATTAGGTCCTATTTCAAAACAATCAAAGTATTTTATTTCCGTATCAAAATTACCCATTTTAGTATCCCAATTTATATCATTATAATATTTAGTGCTACAACTCAAATCTATATCATCAGTATCTTTTTTTATACCTTGGCATACTAAAGCAGCTCCACCTATTATTAAATATTTATCTTTATCAAGTTCTAATTCTCCTAGCTTTTTAAATATCTCTTTTTTATTCATTTTCTCCACCAACTTTATTATATCAAAAAAAGAAAATACGACAATGTATTTTCTCACCAATTATATGCCTCATTAATAACTGTTTTAGCTTTAGTATAACTAATGTCACCATAATCACCATCATCTGGAATAATAACATAATCTTTTACTCTCTTATTTTTTCTTAAAGTTTTATCAGCAACTGTCGATGAATAACCAATAATTTCATTCTTCTTATTATAAAATAAAACACCCACTTCTAATGATTTAATAGAATCAGCACATTTATTAGTATATTCAATATATAAATAAAAATCTTTCTTATTTAATACTTTACTCTTTATACATTTATTATAAAAAGCCATTCCGTATGCATACTTAATATTAAATTTTACTTCATACCTATCATATTCTTTCCCTTTAAAAGGAGTAAACAAAGTATACCCCTTACTATTAGGATTAACAGTAATATAACGTGTATCTTTTTTTATCATATTATTATCTTTATCATAATAAAAAATATATACAAAACCATCTCCACCATAACTATTCTTATTAGTTACTTCTACTAATATTTCACCACTAGCCATAACATAATTTTTTTCACTAATTCTACTAGCCATATCTTCATCTATTAATCCATTACTACTATAATACTCATCATCTATTGGTCCAGAATATTCTTTAAACTGTCCTGAATTAATAAACATAATTAACATAATAATAAAACCAATAATTATTACACCAATTATTATAAAAGCAATATATTTCTTTTTCATATTATCACCTATAATTATTATAACAAAAAAAGATTATCATTAAATAATCTTTTTTATAACCTTTTGTCTATCATCTTCAAATTCTTCATAATATTGCCATTTACTATCTGGAATACCAAGACCTCTTTTAGCATAAGCTCTATATATTACATCACATAAGTCAATATCCAAATACTCTTTTAATATATCACCAAATTCTGGATGTTTTCTAATAAAATCTTTTATTATTTTAAGATCATTTAAAAATATTAAATCAGAAAAACCTTGAATAGTTCTTTTACCAATTAAACTAGGATTAACAGAATATTCAAAATCATATAATGGTGATAATCTCATATTATTATCTTTATCTAATTCAAAAGCAATATTACGATCAGTTCTATCAGTTTGTCCCATATAAATATCTAATGCTAATAACTCTAACATATCATAATATAATTCTTCTCTGTTTCTATCACTATCTGTTTTACTTAACATCGTATGAAACTTATCATTACCACTTAATTTATAATCAGCTAATAATTTATATTTTTTCTTAGGATCTTTAAAGTCATAGCTAGCAATACCATATTTAAAATAACGATCTATATCTCCACATCTAATAGTTCTCTTTAAATCATATGTATCACAACCGACAACAAAATAATGTGCACATCTAAGATTCCTAATATTACATAATTCTTCACCAATAAATTCAGCATGATTAAAATCTTTAACAAATAATTCTGGTTTCTCGTCTTTATAAAATAATCCTTTTTTAGTACTTCTATCTCTCGTTAAATAAATCATAGTATCTGGTCTAAGACACTCATATATGTCCATCATACTAATCAAACCCCCATAATTAATATGTACCATATTATACCATAAAATAGCAAAAAAAGCAATTATTTCAGCCTGTCTAAAGTAATTGCTCCTAAATATCCATTTACTAAATCTCTAATAATTATTTCACTAACTCTATCATAATCAGTAATACCACCTCGTGATAATGCTCCACGTCTCTTACCAATTAAATCATACTCTTCTATTAAATCTTCACTTAATTCTTCTATACCATATCTATCTTTAAGTCTATCTGGATATAATTCATACATCTTTTTTAATATAAAACTAGCTATTTGATCACTATTTAATATTTCTGCTTTAATAGAAGATAAACTAGCAAGTATATGAGCTTGTTCTTGATCTTCTAACTTAGGCCATAATATACCTGGTGAATCAAGTAGTTCTAGGTCTTTATTAATACGTATCCAACTAACATTCTTAGTAAAACCTGGTTTATTACCAACTCCAGCTGCTTTCTTACCTACTAATCTATTAATTAAAGTACTTTTACCAACATTTGGAGCACCAACTATTAATATTCTAGCAGCTCTCTCCCTCATACCTTTATTTACTCTATCTTTGTTTATATCATTCATAATACTTTTACTAATATTTAGTAATTCTGATACATTACCATTCATTAAATCACACATAACTACTTTATAACCAAGTTCTTCATAATACTTACCTATTTTATTAGTTTCTTCTTTATCACACAAATCATACTTAGTCATAATTAATACTTTTGGTTTATCTTTAATTAAATCATCTATATCTACTATTTTACTACTAATAGGCATTCTAGCATCAACTACTTCAAATACTATATCAATAAGATTCATCTTTTCACTAATCTCTCTTTTAGTCTTTGCCATATGACCTGGATACCAGTTGATATTAGTTTTTTCGTTCATAAGAATCACTTCCTAACTGCACTAATTATAACATAAAAGAGTAGATTTCTCTACTCTATCATCTTGAAATACTACTAACAATTTCCAT
>CACXFY010000012.1 GCA_902767005.1 uncultured Erysipelotrichaceae bacterium | reverse complement strand
TATTGCTTGTACTTGTCCAGAAACAGTAGCCTTTTCTACATTAACTACAGCTTTTGTAGTTGCTGATAATGTAGATATAGTCGCTTCATCTATAGTTAATTCAGTACCTTCATTTTGAGCCATTAATAATACTTTAAATGTTCCGCCAGTAACTTTTCCTTTTTTAGCTATTGTTACTCCTGCATTAAAAGTACCATCTTTAACAGTAATATTATTGTTACTAATTACTTGTCCTTGGAAAGTACCTTTTTCAATAGTTAATGTTTTATCATTCATTATAGCTATATTAGTACCACCAGTTCTTGTAAAACTACCACCTTTGATAGTAGTTTTTCCTTTATTTAATAATGGATATGCTCCTCCACTATAATTACCATTTTCAATAATTAGTGTACCTTCATTTAAGATAAGACTAGGATCTGTTTCATTTGAATATTCACTTGTTACATTACCTAATCCTTTGATAGTTAATGTACCTTCATTATATATAGTCGCTAGATCTTCGATTGTTCCACTAACATTATAATCATTTAAATCTAATACTACTTCTTTTCCTTCTGGTATATGTATACCATCAGTAATATCTCCAGTTAATTTATAATCTTCTGTCACTTCTTTAGCATTAACAGTAATACCTAAACATAATACTGCTACCAATAAAAATAATAATCTCTTTTTCATAGGCTCCTCCTATTATTCTATATTAATTATAAATCTTATTTATTATTTTTACAACGATAATTAATATAAGTTCATTATTTGTTGTAAATTCTTGTTCCGCCCCATTCTACTAGTGTAAAGCCTTGTCTTTGTACTTTACATAGTTCTTGTTCTGGAACTTGTATTTTATCTTTTAATGGTAGGTATTCCATTAATATCCTTATTTCTGTATCTGGTTTTGGATTTACACTTATTGGGTATATATCATTTACATTAGTTTCAAAATAAATATAATTATACTTATTATTTTGTAGTATTGGTAACCAATAAATAATAAATTCTTGTCTTTCTTTATAATTTAATCCTAGTATATCTAGTTTTTCTTCTAAGAAAGATATTAAATCTTTATCTTCTACTACAAAACCTTCTTTATGAGGAGTAATAGTATCTATCTTAGCTTCATAATATAGAGAATAGTATTCTTTATCTTTATAAGTTATTTTACCATCTTTAGCTACTTGTACTTTCCATTCTTTATCATATTTGGGGTATGATGTTAATAGATCTTTATCTTTTAATAATTTTATAGTTACTTGAGTATCTTCTTCTGGATATAAGTAAATAACTGGTTTCTTTATCATCATATCACCTGGACAATTTCGATGATTTAGAGCTTGGTAAAATGGTACTATCCTCTTATCACTAGTTATTTTTTCTGATTTTACTAAATATGTTTTATATAGTGTTGCACATGATCCACATTTGGTTTTATATGGTATTGTTACTTTTACTGATTCAGAAAATACTTCTACTTTATTAGGTGGATAAATCTTATCTCCACAGCTATCATATTCTACATTTACTATTATATAAGAATTATTATTAAAATCATTTTTAGTTAATTTTAGTTCAGTAATTCCACTATCTAGATAATCATCATAGTCTTTTAATATTTTACTATTATGAGCTTGATAATTAGAATAAGACTTTAATTCATAAGCCATAGTCATATTACTTAAAATAATTCCATTCTTAATTAAAAGTATTAATGCTCCTATTGTTAAAGTTAAAATAATACATATTATTACTAATATTAAATTTTTATGTTTCATGATATCTCTCCTATATTTTCTATTATTAAATTATATTTATCTTTATATTTTAAATACTTTTCTTTATTATCTACTGTCCAGATTAATATTTTGTGTTTTTGGGACAATTTATTAATCTTCTTCATATTATATTTACTAGATATAGATAAGAAATCTGGTTTAGATAATAATATTGATAATTTACTTCTAGCTATTCTTGCTTTTATATCTTTTTTATTGGATATTAATAAACCTCTTATATAGTCTTTTCGATTCTTTTTAAACCAGTTTACTATAAAGGGATTAAAACTTTGAATAGCGAACTTACCTTGATAATTATCTAATAGTTTTACTACTTCTTGTTCTAAAAGACCAACTTTATTATCATATTTTAATTCTATAATGATTGGTACTTTACCTTGAACTTGTTCTAATACTTCTTTTAGTGTTGGGATATGAAATAGTTTATTATCTTCTAATAATTCTTTATATGTATAGTCTTTTAATCTTTTATTAATAGAAACTAATCTTTTTAAATTATCATCATGAAAGACTACTATTTCTTTATCTTTTAATAGATGAACATCTAATTCTATCGGATAATTCATTTTTAAAGCTAAATCAAACGCTTCTTTAGTATTTTCAATTACTTTATTATTATGTATTCCACGATGAGCAATGTAATGATTAGTTAAAAAATCTATATTTTTATCTGACATATTGTTTGTTTGCTTCCTTTACGTTATGTGACTGCCATTCATACCAATCATCGGTATAATTTCTGGCATAATATAGAGTATTTGGATAAGTTCTTGTTAAGTGTTTGTATTCTTCTGTTACTCTTTCTTTAGGCCAATTTTTAGTCCAGCCAAGGTCTTTTGATAAAAAACTATCTTTATTCTCAACAAACTTTATTATTGAATCTTTATTATGACTATTTGATGTAGTTAATACTTTCATATATTTGGCATATTTATCAAGTAATTCTTGATCAGCAAATAATACTTCTCCATAAATAATTGGTATCCATCTATTTAGGGAATATGTAATAACTGGGAAGAAGTCACATCCTTCTTCAGGTAAAGCAATTGACTTAGCGGCATCAAATCTAAAACCATTTATACCTAAGTCAGCATATTCATTTAACATTTTTACTACTTTTTGTTGTACTTTCTTATTATTAGGATTTAAACCTGGTAAGCCCATGCAGTAATGAGTTACTTGGTATCTATCTTCCCAATTAGTAACGGGAACTTGTAGTTTCCAACAATCAGCATCATATATTAGATCTCTATCACCATAATAATGTGGTTTAAGTGGATTCATATCTGATTCATTAGCTAAATGATTTACAACTGTATCAGCTATTATTATTAGGTCATATTTTCTCGCTTCATCACATAAGTCCTTTAATTCTTCTTTTGAGCCAATTTTATTACCTATTTCAAAGTTAAGTGGTTGGTACAACATCCACCATTCATTAGATGAATCATCTTTTGTTGGTTGAAGAGGTGATAGTTGTACAGCATTAAAACCTTGTTCTTTGATAATTGGTAATAATCTTTTTACATCCCGAAGTGGGCAATCAAATAAACTTAATATTCTTATCATAACTATCCTACCTTATAATATCATTATATCATTATTGAATAATATTTAATACTTTTAATAAAAAAAAGAGCTCAATTGAGCTCTTTTTAGCAAGATTTTTGTTCTAGTTTTACTCCACCACTACTATAAGTTGTATTATCTTTATCAATATCTAGATGAACTGATTTTTCAACGCAGACAGAACCTTCATCTTTATCAGCTAAAAAGAATACTACTCCACCTTTTTTAACTACTTGACCCCATTTTAGGTATGAATTACTACTTTTTACTTTAATAACTCCACCGTTTCCACATAGTAAACATCTAGATGGGCCGCCATGGACAACTTGAAGTGTTCCACCTGTTATTGTTGCCTTTCCACCCATTGCATTAAGTCCAGTTCCACCCCAGACTTTCTTGGCAGCATTAACATATATTTTTCCACCAGTCATAGTGAATGTTCCATCCTTAACAAGCACTCCACGGGCATATCCACTCTTTTTTCCATTACCAGATTGAATTGTTCCGTTAGTTACTTTCATTGTACCACCAAGTACTCGAACAGCTTCACAGCCGGCATACTCATCAGTTTCATATGGACTATATATCTTTCCACCAGTCATTTCCATTGTTCCACCATTTATTCTGAAGGCAGCTCTTTTAAAGTCTGAAGTTGCGATAGTTCCTGCTTTAATAATGAATTTACCTTGTTTTATTTGGAACTCTTCATTTGTTAGAGTTAAAACTTTTCCATATGAATCAAATGTCAAAGTTTTATCAGCGTTTAATATTGGATCTTGGCTTTCGCTGAAACTAGCTACTGTAAGGTATATTGTTCCTCCACTTCCTGTACCTGCTATTGCATTATTGATGTGTGGGAATACTTTGCCATTTTGATTGGCATATGGATTATCTTCACATTTTTTAGGCATTGCACAAGCTTGAGTTTGAACTGGTGCCGCTCCACAAGTGTGTGAAGTATTCAATGTTGAATAATATGTTCCAGTTCGTGACTGGCTACCAGTTCCACATTCTGGATTAGCAGCACAGGCACTCCAAGCATTGTATCTAGCTGCTTTTGCGTCACAATTATCAATATTATATGTTCTTTGAAGACAATCATTTGGATTTAATGCTTCATCCTTTACAACTTCTAAAATACTTCTTTTTCCTTGAGCAGAAATATTTACAGTTGTAGTTGATGGAGGATTATTTGTACCCCATAGTTTAAATGTAATTCCATCTACTGTTTTATCATTTGTTGAACTATCTGTATACCAATCCCAATTATACGTATCGCTTGACCAAGTAAACGTAAAGTCAATTGGTTTACCAAATGACCATCCTGTATCCTTAGCAATTACTGTACCTCCAGATTTAGCAACTACTGATGGACATGCTGGAGGAGTTCTATCTATTTTCATATCTACTGTTAAAGTAGTTGTATTACCTCTTCCATCTTTTACTGTTAAGGCTGCACGTCTATGTCCTTCAGCACTTAATGAATGTCTAATTGAATCCGTCTTCTTATATTCACTAGTTTTATATACACCTTCATTATATGTCTTACTCATACTTCCACCATCTAAGGTTGTATATCCTGATTGATTCTTTTTATAACCTGACTGATTCCATTTCCAATCAGCTGATTTTATTGCTTGACCATCAGACACATCGAAAACGAAACACACTCCATAAGGATAATTTGCTTTATTTAACCAACCATTAGCATTACCTGATAAACTACTAGAAGTCCATGTTGAATCAGAACTAATTGTTGTTGTACCAACAGATGAACCTGTGGCATTTAAATTAGCATCACATTTATAAGCTGTTACTTTGATTGTTGGTTTTGTTCTATCAATATATGGTGCGACTTTACAGGTCGTTTTTCTACCAACATTATCTTTAATTGTTATATTTCCTTCTATTCCCTCATCTGTAAAGGTCTTAGTATAACTATCTTTTTCGCAACCTACTCCATCACCATCATCACAGCCAATAGTGATTTTTCTACTATCAGATACCCAACCTCTATTAGCACTAGCTTGTGTATTTGGCTTATCTACATCTTTTATTATACATGTAGGAGGATCTGTATCTTTGAAGTTTTTAGGAAATACTCTAGTTACACTCTTACCTTTGTAGTTAGTTGCTTTTACTGTTACTTTTAATTCGGCATCTCCAGAAAGAGTAAATTTATTTAAATTAATTAGTTTTGTTATTGAACTACCTCTATATTCAGTATTTCCTAATTCTACTAGAGTAACAAAACGATCATTTTCTCTAACTGCAATATTATAACTATAACTAATTAGTTTTACTGAAGAGTCATGTTCTTCACCTTTAATAGTTATTTCAGCTTGACTTATTCTTACTTTATTTGCATTAGGCCAATCTACTTTAATATATGGTCCATCTCCTAATGGTGGTCCTGGATCATATCTATTATCTTCACATGATAAGAAAGCTGTATATGAATAATTCGTATTTCCATATTTAAATACACTTACAAAACTTTCTTCTTCATCACAACTCTTCTTTTTATTATAGGTAGTTATATCTTTTTTTAGATAATTAGACTCTTTTAAAGTCTTTAGAGATACTTTTGTTTTTCTACCTATTACTTTTGGTAGTTCACTTCTATTATCATTCATATAACTTTGAGCCGCTAAAATAAGATTTTTCTCTTGATTTTTATAGTATTCTTCGTGCGATTTATTAATAATTCTTTGAACAGATACTAACGCAACAGTAGATAATACTCCTAAGATTGCTACTACTGCTAAAAGTTCTACCATAGAAAAAGCGTTATTCTTTTTTCTTTTATGATGTTTTTTCATATGATCACCTACTCAACTACTATATATATTAATTATACATTAAAATAGACAACTATTAATATCAAATAGTCGCCTTTTACATTTTCTTTGTAAATAAGATGTTTTTTTTTAATATTTTTTTAAAAAATTTGTATAATTCTTATCTTTTTTTGTACCTAATACACAATTTAGATTAACATTGTCTAAAGCCTTAAAAATATTATAATCAACGTTAGGGTTTACTTCTTTTAATTGTTCTATTAATTCTTTTATTTCTTTTCTTTTACTTATTCCATCTACTTCTTGATAATGTTCTTTAGTAAATTTACACGCACAATTTAAAAATTCTAATTTATGGTATTTAGACCAAGCTATAATACTAGCTTCTTCTACTAAATATAAAGGTCTTATTAATTCTAATCCTTCAAAGTTTTCACTATGTAATTTAGGCATCATAGTTTTTACTTCAGCTCCATAAAACATCGATAAAAGAGTTGTTTCTATAACATCATTAAAATGATGTCCAAGGGCTATTTTATTACAACCTAATTCTTTAGCATGATTATATAAACAACCTCGACGCATTCTAGCACATAAATAGCATGGACTCCTGTCAACATCGACAACAATATCAAATATATCACTTTCAAATATTTCAATATCTATATTCATTCTTTTAGCATTTTCTTCTATCCTTTTTCTATTCTCTTTGTTATAACCTGGATCCATACATACATAATGAGCAGTAAATGGATATTTACCATGTCTTTGTAATTCTTCTATACATTTAGCTAATAAGAAAGAGTCTTTTCCACCAGAAATACAAACCATAATATTATCATTCTCTTGAATAAGTTCATAATCAATTACAGCTTTTACAAATTTAGACCAAATATCTTTACGATACTTTTTTATTATACTTCTTTCTATTTCTTTATACTCTTCCATAATTACTCCTTTTCTAATTCTACTTTCAATTCTTTAGTAATATGTCTTGGACCACGAATAGCTCTTACTCCTAATTCATTTAATCTTTTGAAATTAAATTTATCTTTGGGATAAGATTTTAATACTTCTAAATACATTGCTTTATCATGTTTTTGTCTTCTAGTAGAAAAATAATCTTCATTGACTCTAGTTGCTTTAGTCTTATACATTAGGGCACTATATGGACTACTTAAATAGACATAGACTATATCTCCTACTTTAATGTTACTTGATTGTTTCCACAAAACTTCTTTATTAGTATTGAAATACTCAATAACATCAAAATAAGTAGCATTAGCTGGTATTATCCATTCATTTGATATCTCGGTATATTTATGACTTTCTTTTACTAAGTTCATTATTTCTTCATCTTTTAATTCATCATCTAGTGGAATACTAATCCAAGACTTTTTATTCATATGATAAGCTTTATAATATCCTTTTTTCTGTAAGAGTTTTTCTATCTCTTTTTCATTTAACTTAATGTTTAATACTTCTATATCTTTATCTTCATCAGTTATTTTATTCTTATTAATATGCATAATAATACCATACCATTTTTCATTATTTCTAAAGACTCCAGCATCATTATCTTCCCATAGAAATTCTGGTATATTATTATATTCTTTTTTTATTAAATTGGTAATTCTATTAGATTGATCATATGTGAAATATGTTTCTATAAAACAATTGTCTTTTATTTTGGTTAATTCTTTTAATACTTCTTCTTTTATAGTATTAACAAAAGTACCAGAATTTTCTAAATATATAGCAAGATATTCTTCATTGATATCTTTATCTATTACTTGGATATTTATAGTATCTGATATTTCTACTATTAATAAAAAATCATCTAAAATATCTTTTTTATAAGTATAAATATTATTTTCTTTGATAAAACCATATTTTTCTAATGATTTCTTATTTACTTTAGCTTTTTTAAAGACATCTTTAATACTCATAAAATCACCAGCTTTATTATAACAAAAAAAGATATTTTGTTAAATATCTTTATTTTACTTCGGTTTTCCATAATCCATGAAGATTACAATAAGCATAAATTGTCATGTTATCTTTTACTTGGAAAGTAGCCTTTGGTTCATATCCTGGTTCTAGGTATACTCTTTGTACTTCATCATCTGATTCAATAGCAATCCATTCTATATAATGCTTTTCTTCCATAGGATGTTCTACTTCTCCTACAGTTACTACTATCTTATCATCTTCTATATTGTATACTGGAACATGTTTTTCTTGAGCTGCATCTGTTGTATTGGCTACTAATTCAGTCATTTCTTCTTCGCAACACATTACAACGGGACATCCTTCATGAAGTAATTCTACTACTTTTCCACATTTATTACATTTTAATATTTTCATGTTAACTCCTATACTGATGCTTCATAGATTTTTTCTATAGCATCTCCTAATATCTTATTATATTCTTCTTCACTTTGATTAACATTTAAATCTTGAAGAAGAGCTCTTGAGAATGAAGCAATCATCTTATCATTTTTGCTTAATAATTCGCATGCTACATCAGTAGTATATCCACCTGATAGTGCAACAATTCTTACTAAACATTCATATTTATATAAATCTAAATATAAATTAGCTTTTGTTGGAATAGTAAACTTAAACATAATTAAGTCTTCTTTACTCCAGTTATCTAATTTTTCTTCTATTAATCTATGTAAAATTTCTTCTGCTTCTTCTTTTCTTGGTGAATTAATATCTACTTCTGGTTCTATGATTGGTACTAATCCATTATCACAAATAATTTTAGCAAAGGCAAATTGTTGATCCACAATTGCTTTAATTCCTTCTTCATTAGCATCATAAATAACACTACGCATCTTAGTACCAAATACTCCACGCTCTACTGCTAATTTACATTGATCTATTAAGTCAGGTATTTCTTTCATTAATTTACAATTATTATTTTCTTCTTCTAATCCTTTATCTACTTTTAAAAATGAAACAATATTTTTTTCACTCCATAAATAATCAGCAGTATATTTATCATTTACTTTAGAATTCATTGTTTTATAAAACAAAATACTACCTAATATCTTATCACTTGTAAAAGATGGTGATGTAAATACTCTCTTTCTCATTTCATGTATTAAGTCAAACATTTCTTCTTCTGTTTCATATGAGTCTTTTGGTATACCATAGGCCTCTAATGTCTTAGCACTTGATCCACCTGATTGATCCAAAGCTGCGATAAATCCTTTTCTTTCTTTTACTACTTTTAATTTTTCTATATCCATAATTCATCCTCCTACATTGTTTATTATATCATAAAATCTCTTCTAATTTTTCTAAAAAATACAACTGGTTTTCAAATATTAATTCTTTAGCTTTATCTAATTCTATCCATGCTGATTTATCCATCTCTGGATACTTATTTATTATGCCAGATTTAGGTGGCCACTCTAATTCAAAATAGTTACTTTTGGCTTTTGTTTCATCTAAATCTTGATTAGTATAAAAGACTGTTACTAATTTATTATTATTTACTTTTTTAGTTCCTAAGAAGGCTAACTCACTTGTTATATCTAAGTTCGTTTCTTCCTTAAATTCTCTTATAGCCGTTTCTAATAAGTCTTCTTCTTCATTTTGCTCTCCTTTGGGTATTGACCAACAATGGGTACTTTTATTCTCCCAATATGGACCACCTGGATGAGATAAAAAGACATAAGTTTTATTATTCTCTTTTTTATAAACTAAAATTCCAGCACTCTTTTTCATATTATCACCAATATTATTATACAAAAAAAGTAGAGATTTCTCTACTAATTATATTATTGTTAATACAGCTGCCATAATCAAAAGAACAATTGTCATTATTAAAATTACTATTAACAATGATGCTGCCGCAGTAATAAAGCCACTTGGTTTATTACTACTTGGTTGTGTAGCTGGATGAACACCTAAAGATTTCTGTGTTGCTTTCTCTTGCGGCTTTTTAGTTTCCTCTTGTTTAACAGGAGTTTTTTCCACCATACTAGACAATTCACTATTATTCTTTTTTTCATTAACTGGTTTAGTAGTAAAAGGTGTTCTATATTGTCTTGCTTCAGCTATTTTACTTCTATCTACTTTATCTTTTAAAGTCTCTATATCTAATAAATCTTTTCCGTGCCTTGTATATTCTTTTTTAGCTAAAACACTTTCTGGAGTAGATGTTCTAAATCTAGTGCCTTTATATTCGGTTGTCTTCTTAGTATATTCTAAATCTACCAATTCTTTTGGTAAGTGTCTTTCTAATACATGAGGCTCTCCATCTTCCATATAGTATTCTCTAATGGTCAATGAATTGTCTGGATTTCTTTTAAATAAGAAGAAGCCTAAATGGAATTCATTTTCT
>CACXFY010000011.1 GCA_902767005.1 uncultured Erysipelotrichaceae bacterium | reverse complement strand
TAATGTAGACCTAGGTAATACCTAAGTCTAACCCAGAATGAAAGTTATAACACAAAAGTGCTATAACAAGTAATTCACAGAATGAAAATTGTAACACGAAAGTGCTACAACTAGTAATTCACAGAATGAAAATTGTAACACGAAAGTGCTACAACTAGTAATTCACCCAGTTGGATCTTTAAAAGAAATTTTAAAGAAACCAATTCATCGGGTTAATACATATGGTTGTCAAATGGCAATGATATTATTAATCCACCACGGAGAAATAATTGTGTGAGGTAGCCCTTATATAATTATGGATCCAAAACCTAATTCTTCAAAGTTTTGAGCAATGCTCTTAACAAAAAGAAGAATGTCTCTAAAGGAAACAGTAATTTAGGATTTGCTCCCTAAATTGCTACATTTCCGATAAACGCGTTTGGGGAAAGTAATTCGATTTTCTATTTATAATTGCAAGTGTGAATAGAATAGAATGCTTTCTCTTTTTAGTTGTAAAAAGAAAAAAGATGATTACTCATCTTTTTTTATTGGTATTAATCTTTAGCTCTGTTTAAGCATCTATATACTATAGCAGCAATTGCACCACCAACTAGTGGAGCGATAATAAATACCCATACTTGACCTAGAACTTGACCACCAGTAAATAAAGCTGGTGCTAAACTTCTAGCAGGATTTACTGAAGTACCAGTTAAATTGATACCTAATAAATGAACAAAAGTAAGAGTAAGACCAATTACTATTGGAGCTACAGCATCTTTCTTCTTATCGGCAGTTACACCTAAGATTGTGTAAATAAATACAAAAGTAAGTACAACTTCAGTTAGTAATGCTCCCCACATAGATAATTCTACATTAGAGAATTTACCAAATCCGTTAGCTCCTAAAGCTCCAGTTCCAAGGACACAACTCTTTAATATGAAATATAAAATAGCTGTACCAAGTAGAGCTCCTAGTACTTGAGCAATAATATAGAAACATAAATCTCTAGTAGTTAATCTTCTATCTAACCAACAAGCAAATGAAACAGCAGGATTAACATGACATCCAGAGATACCACCTATAACATAAGCACAAGCAACAATTGCTAAACCAAATGCTAGAGCAGTAGCTACTAAATTACCACCAGTTACGACCGCAACACCAGTACCAAATAGAACTAAAACACAAGTACCAATAAACTCAGAAATATACTTTCTCAAACAAAAAGCCTCCTTTCATTAATTTTATTATAAAATAACCAAATAAAAAAAACAATCATTTGATTGCTTTTATCTACTTATACCACGTTCTATCTCAGGAGTGTTCTCTTCTTCAAACATAGACTTCATATCATCTTGTTTTGATTCACTCTCTAATTTTTTAACAGCCTCATCTAGAGCATGATAAGCTTTTTCAAAAAAATCCTCATCTTTTTTATTCATACTTAATTCTCTTGGTTTACTAATTTTAATATACTTGTCGGTCTTAATTATATCTCTATCACTTAAAATATTAACGTTTTCCATCCTAATTCTCCTTTACTATTTACATTTTAGCATACATACAAAAACTTTTCAAATCACTTAATTTAAGTTATACTTATACTAGGTGATTAAATGATTTTATTAGCAAGTGATTTTGATGATACAATTTATTTAGAAAAAGATATGGCTACCACTAATCATAATATAGAAAAGATAAAGGGTTTTATGAGTAAGGGTAATTCATTCTGTATTATTACTGGAAGGAATTATACTGATCTAAAAGTACTACTAGAAAAATATCAAATACCATATACTTATCTAATTTGTGAAGATGGAGCTAAAATATTTAACTATGTCGATTATTGTTTAGATACAATTAATTTAGATAAAGAAGAAATAGAAAAGATAATTCCAATATTAGAAGATAATAATTGTGATTATTATTTAGATGATGGTTACAATGAAACTACTAATTATGATGATTGTGTAAAAATAGTAGTAAGATGTAAAGATAAAAAGAAAGCTAATGAAATTGTTAGAGTAATAAAAGAAAAAGTAAATATTCATATATATGTTAGTAGAGTACATATAAATATTATTCATAAATCAGTTAATAAGAAAAATGCTTTAAAAAGACTATTTAATATAGAAAAATTAAATATTGATAACTTAAGAGTAATTGGTGACAATGATAATGATTATGAAATGTTAAAAGAATTTGAAGGTGGTGTAATAACAAAACATCATAAAGTATTAGATGAATTAAATAAAGATAATTATGATACTTTAGCTGATTATATAGACTATTTAGGAGGTAAGGGAATATGAGTGGAAAGAAAGAAAAATTAAAAAGAAAACAAGCAAGAGACAAGCAAAAACAAGAAAGTCTTGATACAGGAGCAGCTTCAATTTTAAAAGATGAAGCCTTTAGTATATTAAAATTACTAAAGAATAAAGAGAATGCTAAATATGTTCAAGAAGCTTTAAAGACTAAGTAAATTATAGAAAAATACTAGTATTTTTCTTTTTTTTATGCTATAATCTTGAAGTGCTAAAAAAGAGGTGTTACATATGGAAAAAAGAAATGTTGCAATTATAGCTCATGTAGATCATGGTAAAACAACACTAGTAGATGGAATATTAAAGCATTCTGGAATGTTTAGAGATAACGAAGATTTAAGTAACGTATCAATGGACTCTAATTCATTAGAAAAAGAACGTGGTATTACAATATTAGCTAAAACTACTGCTCTAGATTATAAAAATGTTAGAATTAACATTCTAGACACACCAGGTCACGCTGATTTCGGTGGAGAAGTAGAACGTATAATGAACATGGTTGATGGCGTACTTCTAGTAGTAGATGCTTATGAAGGAGCAATGCCACAAACCAGATTCGTTTTAAAGAAAGCTTTCGAAGCAGGAGTAAAACCAGTAGTGGTAATTAATAAAGTAGATAAACCAAGTGCTAGATGTAAACAAGTAGTAGATGAAGTTTTAGATTTATTTATTGAACTTGGAGCTGATGATTCCCAATTAGAATTTAAAGTATTATATGCATCAGCCGTAAATGGTACTTGTGGATTTACAGAAGACAATTTAACTGAAGGCTTTACTGAAATATTAGATACTATCTTAGAAGAAATACCAGCTCCAACTGGAGAAGCAGATAAACCATTACAATTCCAACCAGCACTATTAGATTATAATGAATTTGTAGGAAGAATAGGAATAGGTAGAGTACATAATGGTAAGATTAAAACTGGAGAAATGGTTACTTGTATAAGACTAGATGGTACAACTAAACAATTTAGAATTCAAAAACTATTTGGATACTATGGTTATAATAGAATAGAAGTAGAAGAAGCAGAAGCTGGAGATATTGTTGCGATAGCAGGATTATCAGATATATCCGTAGGAGAAACAATCTGTAATAATGATAATTTATTACCACTTCCAAAACTACATATAGATGAACCAACTCTTCAAATGACATTTGGTACTAATTCATCACCAATGGTAGGTAGAGATGGTAAAATAGTAACTGCTAGAAAAATAGAAGAAAGATTATATAAAGAAACTCAAAGAGATGTATCATTAAAAGTCGAACCAGCAACTAATGAATCTTTCTTAGTATCAGGACGTGGAGAATTACATCTAAGTATTTTAATAGAAAATATGAGACGTGAAGGTTTTGAATTAGAAGTATCTAAACCACAAGTTATTATTAAAGAAAAAGACGGAGTAAAATACGAACCATATGAAGAATTACAAATAGAAGTACCAGAAGAAAACATGGGAACAGTAATTGAACAAATTGGTATCCGTGGTGGAAAAATGGAAAGTATGAATAATTATGAAGGACAAGTAAGATTAATTTATACAATACCATCTCGTGGTTTAATAGGTTTCTCTACAGACTTTATGACTTTAACTAAAGGTTATGGTATTATGAACCATACATTTAAAGAATATATGCCATATGAAAATGTCGTTATTGGAGAAAGAAAACTAGGTGTTTTAGTATCTATGGAAAATGGTAACGCTACTGCATATTCTATTGGTAACTTAGAAGATCGTGGAATTATGTTTATTGAACCAGGTACTGAAGTATATGAAGGTATGGTAGTAGGTGAATGTAATAGAGATAACGATTTAGCCGTAAATGTAGTTAAAGGAAAACAATTAACTAATACAAGAGCCGCCGGATCAGATCACACAGTAGTATTAAAAAGACCAAGACCAATAACTCTAGAATATGCTCTAGATTATATTAATTCAGATGAATTAGTAGAAGTAACACCAAACTTTATCAGAATAAGAAAAAAGATTCTTAATACTGAAGAAAGAAAAAAATTCGATGCAAAATACAAAAACAACTAGAAATAGTTGTTTTTTCTTGTCATTTTAATCTAATTATTGTTATAATGTTATTAGGATAGAGGTGACAATGATGGGTATATTCAGACATAAAAAACAATTGAGAAGTAATCTAAGTCCCGAAGATTTAGCTAAAACACAAGTTATTAATCTAAAAGATGTAGAAGCAGCAGCTAAATATGAGAAAACAATTAGTAAAAAACCAGCTATGATAGTTGGAACAATTGGCTTATTTGCTATAGCTATAGGTCTATTATATAATCCAATTTATAATATGATTAATACTAGAGTAGAAGAACCAAGTATAAAACAAAGAGTACAAGAAAAAGTAGTAACACCAAAAGATGATGTGGAAAATATTACTTGTACACTAAATATGAATAATGCTAGTGATGGAACAGATTCATCAGTAGTAGTTAATTTAAGATTTAAAGATAAAGTACTACAAGGTTATGTAAGAACATATACTGATTCACCTAATAAAAGTCATCCAGAAGTACAAGCAAGTGTAACCAAATTAATGAATGATTTTAAAGCCTTTGAAAAGTATGATATGGCTGAAGGTTATAAAATTAAAACTGATCAGTTAGGTAATGGTTTCACAGTAGTAACAACAGTAGATTTTACTAAATTAGATATTACTAAATTAAATAAAATATTTGGTGTACATAAATATGCTAGAGTAGACCATACTAAAGATACAACAAAAGATGAAGCCTTAAAATTCTATACTGATTTAAAATATATTTGTCAATAAACTAACGCAAGTTAGTTTTTTTATGCAAAAAAAAATCTGCATTAAGCAGCTTTCTTATTCTTTAATAAAGTTCTCTTTTCTTTAGTTGAGATTCTAACTTTAGTACCATCATCTAATCTATGAACTTGTAAATTTAAATTTTGTCTTGTTTTAGTAGCGTTTAAAGCATGAGATCTTTTATTTTTAACATTACCAACTCTTGTAGATGCATTAACTGCCATATTATCCCTCCTTCGGTTATTATTCGCTCTGCTTATATAATTTAACATAAAAACGTTATAAAGTCAAAGGTTTTTACCTATATTTAAACTATATTTTATGATAAAATAAACCTAAAGGAGGTATTATTATGTATATTCCATTATTTAATAAAAGTAATTATTC
>CACXFY010000010.1 GCA_902767005.1 uncultured Erysipelotrichaceae bacterium | reverse complement strand
TCATCTACTTTATTTCTTACTTTTTGCATTAGATAACCATCACCAGCAATTACGAAGAAAGTATCAGGATTCTTTTCATGAATCTTTTTAGCAATTCTTACAAACATTGTTGGTCTTTTCTCATCTGATAGTCTAGCAACAAAAGAAATTATTTTCTTATCTTTTGGTAATTCATATTTTTCTTTTAATTCGTCTTTATTATATTTTTCTGGATTATATTTTTCTTCATCAGTACCGATGTATAATGTTTCAACATTTTTCTTACCAAAGTCATTTATCAATTGATTTTTAGTAAAGTTATTACAGCAATAAGTACTTGTTAGATAGCTATCAACATCTATACTACATCTGCCGAAACCTTTTCTTGGATCAGCTGAATCTATTGAATGAATATAATCTATAAATGGTACTTTTGGATATTTTTCTTTTAAATATGGAGTCATATAGTAACCATATTGTGTATTACTAATAATAACCATATCAATATTTCTTGATTCCATAATGTAATCAGTAAATGATATATAATCTGGTCTTTCTAAGAAAGTAGATAAATCGTATAATGCTTCTGATTCCATTTGGAATTCTTGTCTTAAATTATTCATGTTAGGAGTAGTAAATAATATAGTAGCATTATATTTCTTTTTATCTAATCTTCTTAATAATTCTAAATTAAATAAGTCAGCTCCACCTACTACAGCCCATGGAAATATGAATAATAAGTTCTTTCTATTATCTTTTCTTTTATATTTTGGAGTAATTAGATTACTAGTATCTTGTGTTTTATCATATTTATTTCCTTCTCTTGGAAATTGTATTACTTCGACATTGTCTGTTATTGAATTAGCTGTTTCATCAACATATTTCATGGCTTTTTTCTTATTTTTATTAGCACGTGAGAATTCTCCTGTTGATGATACTCTATACCAGAATAGTTTATCATTTACACGAAGTGGTTTTTTTCCAGCTTTTATTAGTTTTAACCAAAGATTCCAATCTTCATACATTCCTTTTTCTTTTAGACCAAAGCAACCTACTTCTAGTAAGTCTTCTTTTCTTACCATAGAACTTATACAAATTACATTTTCTGCTTTTTCTCTATCAATAGTTAACCATTGTTCCCATATGAATTCTCTATCACCAAAGTTTACCATAGTAGTATAGGCAAAAGAGGCATCTTTATGTGTTTCTAGAGTCCAATAAAGAACTTCTATCATTGTCTTCTCAGGTATATCGTCACAGTCTAAGAAAAAGATATATTTAGTATCTTTACTTGCTTTAGAAATACCATAATCACGCGCAACTGATGGTCCACCATTTTCTTTATGAAATACTCTAATACGATCATCCATTTTCTCTAGTTTAGCTAATTTCTTTAATGAGTCTTCATCTTTAGAGCCATCATCAACAATTATCCATTCAAAATAAGGATATGTTTGATTAAAAACAGCATTGGCTGTTTCCATAAGTGTCTTTCCACCATTATAAAAAGGTGTAACTATACTTATAGTTGGTTTTTCTTTATTTTTTAATTCCCCAAATACTTCTAATTTTTGTCCTGGTCTTTTTGAATAATCCATATTAATCTCCTGTCTCTTTCATTAATTATAACAAATAAAAATCTTTAACACAAATAAAGAAGAGTATTATAACTCTTCTACAAATGTTTTTTCTAATTTCTTAAATACCTTGTAGCAAACAATTACTCCTACAAAACTTATCGCGGCCCATATACCTAACCAGAAGAAGTCTGGCATTTGATGATAATATAAGATAGAACGATAAGCTTCTACTAAAACAGCCATTGGGTTAGCATGCATTGCCCATTGAAATTGATCTGGAAGCATTGTTGATAGATAAACGATTGGAGTTGCATAGAATCCAAGAGTCATCGCAACACTTACAAAATGATCAATATCATGAGCATATACTGTTAAGGCTGATAGTATGAAATTGATTGCTAAAGTCATAACATATTGAACTAGTATTAATACTGGTAATAATAGAAGATGGATAGAGAATCCAACTCCACTTACTAGTATAAATACAAACATAATTAAACAAGTAATTAGGAAGTTTACTAATTGTGATGTTGTTACTGATATTGGAATTATTTCCCTTGGAAAATATACTTTCTTTAATATATTACCATTCGCAACTACACAGCCAGTTCCCATTTGAACAGCGGTAGTAAAGAAGTTCCAAGGTATCAAGGCAACTATCATAAATATAGTATAGTTTTCTACTTGTACTCTTAAAATATATGGAAATACAAATGCATAAACAGCTAACATTAATAATGGATTTAAGAATGTCCATAAGACTCCTAACCAAGAGCCTTTATATTTACCTCTTATCTCTTTTTTAATATTAGTTTTTAATAGTTCTCTATAGTCATATAAATCTTTAAATACCTTCATGTTTATCACCCACAGACTTTAAGATATTCTTCTAGAACATCTTTAACCTTTCCATCACGTCTTATTTCTCCTTTATATAACCATACTGCTCTATCACAGAATCTTTCAACTTGCTGCATACTATGAGTAACTATTACTATTGTTTTTCCGCTATTTTTTAACTCTATTAATTTATTAAAACACTTATCTTGGAAATGTTGATCTCCAACAGCTAGAATTTCATCTATTAATAGTATTTCAGCTTGAACATTGATAGCGACTGAAAACGCTAAACGCATATACATACCAGATGAATATGTTCTTACTGGATTATCAATAAAGTCTCCTAATTCTGAAAACTCTATTATGTCATCTATTTTTTCTTCTATTTGGTCTCTTGTTAATCCAAATATAGATGCATTAAAGTAGATATTTTCTCTTCCAGTGAAGTCTTCATGGAATCCAGCACCTAATTCTAGTAATGATGTTAATTTACCATTAGTAGTAATAGTACCTTTATTAGGATAAATGATCTTTGTCATTAACTTTAATAAAGTAGATTTACCACTTCCATTAACACCGATAAGTGCTACACTTTCCCCTTTTTTAATCTCTAGATTTATATCTTTTAGCACATGTAATATATCATTTTTTTCTTTATTCTTTTTAGAAAAGAATAGTATTTTTTCTTTTAATGTATGTGCTTTATCATAATATAATTTAAAATCTTTTGAGACATGTGTTACTTTTATTGCAATGTTTTTTTCCACATTCATACCTCTTTTCAACTACCTAATTATATATTATTTTTTCTTTTTTGTAAAATTCTTATTAATTATTTCTTTTGTCTTATTATATAGATAATTAAATATTATAGCTAAGATATATGATCCTATAAATGTACCTATTAATAGTATAAAGAATACTAATACATTTTCATATAATCTATTTTGAATCCATATTTTATTTAGATTTCTTGATATAAAATCTAGAACTAAGACATGTAATAGATATATATATAAAGATAAGTCTGATATACGTACTATGTGTTTTTTTATAAATAGTGGTATTTTTATCTTTTTATAATTATCTTTTACTATTTGATATATTCCTAGAGTATAAAATATTGGGAATATACTTGTAGCATTCAACATAGCGTCATTTCTTAGATTATTTTTAATAAAGAAAGCATCTACTATTGGCATTATAATTAATGATAATGCTCCTAAAATATAGATTATTCTTTTATTCTTTAATTCATGCTTACTTAGATAATATCCTAAAACTAAGTAATTATTATATATCAGTAATGTAGGTAGATTAAATCCTCCTAATATACCATGTTCATATCTAATACTGAATAGACTTACTGAATAGAAGATATTTCCTAGAATATAAGTTAATATTATTAATATTAATAATTCTTTTTCTTCTAAATTATCTAATAGTCTTTTTTCAAATGGTATTAACAAATAAATTACTATTATTACATACATATACCATAAGTGATACATTATATTATTGGTTGTAAATCTTTCAATAAAGTCTATTATTCCATATGATAAGTTTCTATCTATTACAATATAAATATAATAGAAAATAGATATTATAAAGAAAGGTATTATTAGTTTAGGTAATCTTTTCTTTATAAAATCTTTATATTGTAATTCTTTTTTAGTACTTAGTACTAGATAACCAGTTAGCATTAAAAATAATGGTACTCCTGCTCTAGTAAAAGAATCCGCAAAAGTAAATAAATGGTAATAAGTATTATTAACACCTAGATATCTAGTTCTTATTATTCCAAAAATGTGAATAGCGATAATAGATATTAAGGCAAATACACGTAGATAATCAAGATATTCTATTCTTTTTTTCATATTAATTCACCACATAAGGTAGTAAAGATTTTGTTACTTTATAATAACCCATTTCATTTAGATGAAGACCATCTACTGTATATTTTAGTTTTAAATCTCCATCATCAGAAATAAGTTTATGATAGATATCTATATAAGTAACGTTTTCATCTTCACATACTTCTTTGATTTGTTTATTAATTTTTTCTATTTCTTCGTTAGTTCTTGGTAAGACGTTTTCTTTATTAATTTTCTCATTGTCACTACTGTTGATTGGATAAATACTTATTACATATATTAATGCTTGAGTTCTATTGTTCTTTATTCCTTGAACAATCTTTCTGATGTTTTCAGCAATATCATCATTATTTACATTATCATTTTTCAAATCATTTGTACCAATTTGAATGAATACTTTTGTTGGATTGTATATATATACTCTTTCTTTCATATTATCTAATATGTTTACAGTTTTATCTCCAGCATGTCCACTATTAACAGTTGGGATATCTTCAAAAAAATCATCTATAGGATACCAATCAATCATTGAATCTCCTAAAAACACTATGTTTTGTGATTTGTCCATTTCGTAGTCCCATGTGCAAGTATTAGTTTCTTTAGCTGTTACTAAGTTTTCTTTATTAATAAAAGATAATAATACTATACATATAATTAATCCTAGAAATATTTTATATTTAGTATTCATAATGGTACTCCTTACTATTTGTGATAAAACTTACAGTATATTTTTGTTAGAGTCTTATTCTTTTCTATTGTTCTTCTCAAGAAGCCTCTTTCTGGATAATATTTATTATTTTTATAATTTGGTACTTCTTTCTTTAAATATTTAAAAGCTTCATCTATAAACTCTTTTGCGACTTTTGGATCTTTTTGTACGCGTTGTTGAATAGTATAATTTGTTATTACACGTACTGTCAATTTATCTAAGTCTTCTTTTATATATTTTTTATCTTTAAAATAAGTTCTTATAATATCCATTATTTTTAAAATATCAAAACATCTTCTATCTCTTATAGTAGTTTCACTTTGTTCATGTATAAGATAGTGATTTAGACATTTATCTATCTTACCTATTTTATTAGCACAATCTAGTGCTTTCGCAACAAATGGAGTATCTTCATATTTTAAAGACTCTTCAAAATATATTTTATTATTAACTAATAAATCTTTTTTATATATCTTATTCCAAGGAGATAAGTTTACTGTTCTAATTAAATTTGGTTTTTCTTTTAAACTTGTATAAGCAAATGTTGGTATACGTTCTGGTTCTATAGTGCCATTATCATATTCTCTATAGAAGTCACATATTACTAAATCTAGATTATTATCTTCTATTTCCTTATACATTAATTCACACATATTAGGTTCATAATAGTCATCACTATCACAAAACATAATATATTTACTTGTTGCCTTAGAAATACCAAAGTTTCTAGTTTTACCTATTCCTTGATTAGTATTTTTAAAATACTTTATTCTTTTATCTTTATTAAGTTTTAATAGTTTTTCTGTATTATCAGTAGATCCATCATTAATTAAGATGATTTCTATTTCTTTTTTTGTTTGATTAATTAGTGAATCTATACATTTATTAATATATTTTTCAGCATTATATATTGGTACTATTATACTAATATCACTTTTCATTTAAACCTTCCTCTGTTTCTTTTACTATATAAACTGGTCTTTGTTTAACTTCTAGATATATTTTAGATAGATACATACCAATTATTCCAAGGAAGAATAATTGTACACCGCCAAGGAAAACAACTAAACAAGCCATTGATGGCCAACCAGTTACTGGATCCCCCCATATTATAGTTTTAATAATAATTATTAATATAGTTACAAAAGCTGCTAAACAGAATATTAATCCTATGTAAGCTGCTAAAGTTAGAAGAGATGTAGAGTATGCTACTATTCCTTCTAAGGCATATTTTATTAATTTCTTTAAATTAAATTTTGATTCTCCAACAGTTCTATCAGGAGCATCATATGATATCCATTTAGTATTAAAACCTACAAAACCAAACATACCTTTAGTATATCTATTATATTCTTTCATTGATAGAAGAGCATCTACCATTTGTCTTGTCATTAATCTAAAATCTCTTGCTCCAGGTTTTTGATTATATTTAGACATTTTATCTATTAGTTTATACCAAAGACTAGTTAAGCCTTTTCTAATAAAGTTATATCCTTTATGAGATTTAGTATAAAGAGCTACACAGTCATAACCTTCTTCTTTAATACCAGAATACATATTTATTAATTGTTCTGGTGGATCTTGTAAGTCGACATCCATTATGGCAACATAATCTCCGCGAGAATTTTCTAAGCCAGCATACATACCGGCTTCTTTACCGAAGTTTCTTGAAAAAGATATGTATCTAACTCTTTTATCTTTTTTAGCTAGTTTTCTCAATTCTTCTAAAGTGTTATCTTTTGATCCATCATTTATGAATAAGAATTCAAAATCTAGGTCCTTCATTTTTTTAGTTACTTTATCAGTTTCTTCATAAAAAACTGGAATTGCTTCTTCTTCATTAAAGCATGGAATTATTAATGAGATTAATTCCTTTTTTTTCATAATTTCACTCCGTTCTTATAGAGCTATTATAACTTATTTTTGTTATAAAGAAAAGAAGAGACTACTTCTCTTCTAAGTTTTCGCTAATTATGTATCTTGGTCTTTGTTTAGTTTCATTATACATTTTACCAATATATTCTCCAATAATACCAATGGATATCATCTGTAATCCACCAATAAACCAAATTGATATGGATAAAAAGGTCCAACCATGGACTGTATTACCAGTTAAATATCTTACTAGTGAATAAATCATTATTACTATACTAATAAATAAAATTATAAAACCTATAGTACAAATAAATCTTAATGGTTTAACACTAAATGAAGTAATACCATCCCAAGCAAAGTTTAACATTTTCTTTAGAGGATATTTACTCTCTCCAGCAAATCTTTCTCCTCTTTCATAATAAACTATATCTGATTTATAACCAACTAATGGGAACATACCACGTAAGAATAAATTTACTTCTTTAAAGTTTTCAAATTCATCTAACACTCTTTTAGATGTTAAACGATAATCAGCATGATTATAAACACATTCTACGCCTAAGAATTTCATGAATTTATAAAAGCCTTGAGCAGTAGTTTTTTTAAAGAATGAATCTTTTTTTCTAGATGATCTTACGCCATAAACTATATCACAGCCTGAATAATACTTTTCTAGCATTTCATCGATAGCGTTTATATCATCTTGTAAATCAGCATCCATAGATATTACTACATCAGCATATTTTTTAG
>CACXFY010000009.1 GCA_902767005.1 uncultured Erysipelotrichaceae bacterium | reverse complement strand
AGTGCTTCTTGTTTTGGAAGCGATTTTTTCAATTCACTATATTGATTCTCAGTAACTAGTATTCTACTTACTGGATTATTATCACTTTTAACAAATTTCTCTAAGCTTTCATCAACCTGTGCTTCTTTCTCTTCAGTAGGTTGTGCTTCTTCTTGAGGACTCTCTTCTACCACTGGAATTGCTACATCTGAATCAGCTTCCATAGGAGCTTCCTTTGTTGCCCCTTCTTGAACTGGTTCTTCTGCAACTTCTTCACTAGGTTTCTCTTCTGGTGCTTGTTCTTCTTCCATAGCTCCAGTATTATCTATAGCTGGAATAATAACTTCACCAACAGGCCCCTCTTCTGTATTTTCTACTGGCTCTTCTGGTGTTACTTCTTCAGTTGCTTCTTCAGTAGGTGTTTCAACTGCTTCTTCAGTTTCTACAGCTGGTATTAAGACTGCCTCACTATTATCCTCAACATTTTCCTCTTCTGCATTTTCTACTGGCTCTTCTGGAACAATTACTGGTTCTTCTGCTACTTCTTCACTAGGTGTTTCTTCTTCAGGAACCATAACTGGTTCATCAGCCTCTATATTATCTCCATCAGCAACCTCTTCAGGTACCTCATCTTTACTTTCTTCAACTAAAACAGGTTCTTCTGCAACTTCTTCCATAACTGGCTCTTCTTCTTGAACAGCTTCTTCAGCCACCTCTTGAACTGGCTCTTCTACTTCCTCAGCCATTTCTTGAACCGGTTCCTCTACTTCTTCTTGTGGAACTTCTTCAACCATTTCTTGGACTGGTTCATCTACTTCTTCTTGAACAGCTTCTTCAGTCATCTCTTGAACTGGTTCTTCTTCCATAACTGGTTCTTCATAAGTTTCAGAATTATCTATTACATTTTCTTCTTCGTTTACTATTTGGTTATCATTACTCATTACTGGGGCTTGTTCTCTAACGTTAGTTGCTAAATAGTATTCTTCAATAATATCTCCAAAGCCCATTTTCTTTAAATTATTATATGTAGAATCAATATTTTTATATGCTTCTAATAACTCACTTTTAAGCTTTGTTGTTTCATCAATTTGTGAACTTAAAGAAGACATCATATTGCTCAACTTTTCTTTTTTTACAAGATCTGTTTCTTCATCAATTTTAGAATCTAAATAAAGTAAAAAACTTATAGACTGAGCTTCTATCAATCTACAATTATGGCTTATAATATCTCTATGTTCTTTAATATCTTTATTGTCAAATTCATAAACAGGTTCCATTATAAAGCACCACCATTCTATTCAGCATTAGCTATTCTCTTCAATAATAATTGGACGTTTCCCCACTCATCATCATCCATTATTTCTTCTATCTTATTAACGTTATCTTGTTGAATAAATCTAGATATATAAATAATATGGTCATTTTCAACGCCCTGTGTTTCTCCTTTGGAATAAACTATATAAGTCTTTAATCCATCATCAGAGATTAAATAAGTAATAAGCTCTACTTCATAACTACCACTAGCATCTTCTATTAATACTCTCTTAATACCTTCCATAGTAAACTCCTTCTATTCTAACTTATATTATACAAGACTTTTTATTATAAGTAAACTTTTTATTGTTATATTTACACACAAAAAAAAGTAGTTTAAAACTACTTGTTTTTTTTAAAACTAATCGCCACTACACCATATTTTTCAGTTTCTTCATCACTATAGAATCTTTTGTATATTTTCTCTAATTCTTCTTTACTTGTACCAGCTCTAAATATTCTTTCCATACTATAAGCATCTATTACTTCATTAAAGTCTTTATAATAATCAAGTCCTACAACATATGCTTCTATTTTTTCTTTTAATTCTGGTCTTTTTAAAAATACTAATTTATCCCCAATATGTAGTTTTTGTCTTTTTTCATCATTTAATCTAATTTCTACATCTTTAGTACCATTCTTAATAATATCAAAAATATCACTATCTAATCTAAAATTCATTATCATATTAACCTCCAAAATTAAACATTAATATGTTTGGTGCAACTAATAACAATACACCTATTATTAACATTATTATACCACCAATTAAATGTGAATACTTATTATATTTAGTAGATATTCCAGTAACTTTCATAGTAAACATAGCGATAAAGAAAATAACTAAATCATCTATCATGAAGAATAAAATATAAACTAAAGTATAAATAAAAGACATAAATACTGAAACTTTGTTAATAGCAAGTATTTCAGTAAATACTATTGGAAGTCCAGCACTACAAGCAAGTTCTACTATATTTACTGAAACAGCAAGACCAATAACACCAATAATTGCAAGTAATAAACTCTTCTCACTAGTAAACTTACGAATACGTGAAAACATCTTTTTTCTCTTCTTATCATCTACTACTTCACAGCCACTATCTTTAGCCATAATAAAACTTCTAATATTAACAACTGCTCCTATTAAAGCAACAATAGCTATCAAGTCTCTAATCCAAACAATAGTAGTCATCTTTGCTACAATATTAATCCAAGAAAACATTATTAATAAATATACAAATCCTGATGTAAGTAAGAATGTAAGACCAATTATCCACATTCTTTTCCTATCTTTCATACCCATTAGTATACTAATTAAGAATAATAAAACCCACATAGCACATGGATTAAATCCATCAATTAAACCAATAAGTACTGCTGAAGTCATTAAACTAACATTCTTTAAATTTATCTTCTTTTTACCAACACTAATAGTTGTCTTTTCATCATTCTTATCTTCTTCTTTTTCAAAATCACTCTTAGTATCTTTTTTTTCATAAGTACCATTCTTGATCTCTTCTACAGCATCCTTATATTCATTTTCTTGATAATACTTTATAGCTCTCTCTATCTTTTTATCTGTTCCAGATCCAAATCCCAAAATATAAGTATCACCAATGACTGTCAATGGTACTCCTTGTCTATCAATACCTAAATTCTTTTTAACTTTTTCCATCAAAGTAGCATTTTCTTCGTTATACCAAACTTCATATTTATTAATATGAACATCATTTGGATTAAGAGTTCCCAAAAAATTAATCTCTTCAGCACAGTGTGGACAACCATCACCATGAAATAAATATAATTCTATTTCTTTTGCTGAAACATTAATAGTAAAAAACATAGTAAAAATAAGAATAATTAATAAACTAATTTTCTTCATTTTCTATCTCCTCTATTACTTTAATCATTTCATCATATGAAACTTCGCCAACAATTCTTTTTACTTCTTTATCACCTTTATAAAATATAAAAACTGGTAATACATCACCAACATTATAGTCTTTTACTTCTTCTTCATCCATATCTATATCAAGCACTTTAGTATCAACATCTTTAGTCTTTAATACTTTATTCCAAACATTATTCATGACTAAACAGCCATTACACCAAACAGCTCCTATTTTAACTACTCTCATTTTATTCTTAACCTTTCTAAATTCTTTTTCAAACTATCAATAAAAGTATCAATCTCTTCATAAGTAGTCTTATAACAAATACTAACTCTCATAGAATGACTAGCTCTTGTTTTATCTCTACATACTGCATAAACAGCCTTCGAATAATCTCCTACACTACAAGCTGTTTGTGTAGAAATATACACCTCATCTTCTTCTAAAGCATGTAGCATTACTTCACTCTTAATATTACTATCAATACTAAAATTAATAATTTGTTTAACACATTTAGAATTACTATTAATAGTAACTAACTTCTCTAGTTTATTTATTAAATAAGTATGTAATTCTTCTACTTTTTTATTTTTATTATCAAGGTCTTCATATACTAATCTTAATGCTTTACTGATACTAGCAATCAAAGGAGTTGCTGGTGTTCCACTTCTATAAATAGTCGTACTTTTACCACCATGAATTAATGGTTCTATTACAATATTACTTTTCTTAAGTAAACAACCTACTCCTTTCATTCCAAAAAACTTTTGTCCTGAAAAAGAAGCAAGATCTAATACATTAAGATTGATCTTTTCTTTACCAATACTTTGTGTAACATCACTATGAAAATAACATTTTGGATAATCATTTACTATTTTTGCTATTTCTTCAATAGGTTGTCTTACTCCAACTTCACTATTAACTGAAGCAATAGTAACAAGAATAGTATCATCTCTCATCTTACTCTTTAAGTCTTCTAAGTCTACTACTCCATCTTCATCTAACTCAACAAAGTCAACTTCATAACCAAGTCCACTTAAATAATTAAGTGGTGCAACTATACTAGAATGTTCAAGTTCTGTCGTAATAATATGTTTACCTCTATTACTATATTTTAAACATATCCCCTTAATAGCTGTATTATTAGCTTCACTAGATCCACTAGTATAAATAACATCCATATCTTTTAAATCTAATACTTTCTTTATTTGTTCAGTAGATGCATCTATTAAGTTTTTAGACTCTACACCTAATTTATGTAAAGAATTTGGATTGCCAATATACTCTCTACATACTTTACTATAAGTATCAATTACTTCACCATCTACAGGTGTAGTAGCACTATAATCTAAATATGTCATAATATCACTTCCATCGCTCTAATTATATAAGAAAAAGTATTAAAAAACAAATAAAATAGAAGTTGAATTACTCAACTTCTAGTTTAGTTACTTATTTGTATTCTGATAATAATCTCTTTCAGCAATACTCATAGAAATAAGATCTAAATCATCACAATCTTCTTCCTCATCTATTACTTTATCAATCTTTGTCAATAACTGTTTTAAGTCCTTACAACTCTTATAATTAATATTGTATAACTCTAGTATTTCAATCTCTACATTAGTAAGTAATAAATTACCAACTTGATTTAGCTGATTACTATTAAAATCAATTTTAGATACTAGTTCTGATATATCATATTCTTCCATAATTCACCTACTTACAAGTATATCCATTATTTTTAAGATGTGTCATAAACTCACCTTCAGTATAATTATCTCCTACTTTTAAAGTAATAACTTCACTGCTCTTAGTATTAGGATTAATCTTCATTATTAAATCTTTACCTTCAACAAAACTAATATTATTTAAAATAATTGTTTTATTATCGTCTAAATCTATATCTACTACTACTTTATTAACACCTGTAGTAATCGTATAACTATCATGTCCTAAGTATTCTAATCCTTTTTCTATTGTACTTTTAACAAGATTAATATTACTTTCATTAGCCATACCATCTGGTAAGACAATAGTCTTAGTAACATTCATATGTGTAACTTTATTACCATCTATAGTAGCGTCTACTTTCTCTGTAATTTTAACATTATTACTAGTATATGTATTACTACAAGATACTATTTTTTGTTCAACTGTCATAAATAAATATACAATAATACCCAATATTAATATTCCAAGAATAATTGGTAGTATTCTACTTCCTCTAGTACTCATATCTTCACCTCTAATATCATTATAGTCAAAAAGGAATTATTAATCAATTCCTTTCCACTTCCAATTTCTAATATATGGCATGTCTTCTCCATGAAGAGCAATATATTTTTTATGTTCTTTTAACATATTATCACACCAATCAATTAAACTTTTACTACTATTCTTATATCTAGGAATTTCTTTTAAAGCACTTTTAACGATATTAAATCTATCTATTTTATTCTGCACTCTAATATCAAATGTCGTCGTAATAGTTCCTTCTTCTTTATATCCATGTACATGTAAATTACGATTATTACGCTTGTATGTCAATTGATGAATAAGAACTGGATATCCATGAAAATTAAATATTATTGGTTTATCTTTAGTAAATATTTCATCATATTCTTCATCACTCATACCATGTGGATGCGTATAATTACTCTGTAATTTCATTAAATCAACTACATTAACAACTCTTATTTTTATACCTTTAACGCTTTGCCTTAATATATCAACAGCAGCCATAACTTCCAAAGTAGGAGTTTCTCCACAACAAGCAAGTACTACATCTGGATCTCCATCATCATTTGATGCAAAATCCCAAATACCAAGTCCTTTTTTACAATGAATTTTAGCTTGTCTTTTAGTTAACCATTGTGGTCTAGGATGTTTAGAAGCAACTATAACATTAATATAATTCTTTGTCTTAATACAATGTTCAAAACAAGAAAGTAAACAATTAGTATCTGGAGGTAAATACATTCTAACAACATCTGCTTTCTTCGTAACTAAATGATTTAAGAAACCTGGATCTTGATGTGTATAACCATTATGATCTTGTTGGAAAACATGAGACACTAACATAAAGTTAAGTGACGCAATAGGTGCT
>CACXFY010000008.1 GCA_902767005.1 uncultured Erysipelotrichaceae bacterium | reverse complement strand
CATTAATAAAGAAGAATTGAATGAGTATATAGAAGTAGCTCATTTATTTCCAGGAGCAACATCTATTATCTTTAATAAAGCATTAATACCTAAAGGTAAAACTAAGTAATAAATATTGACTATTACTTAGTTTTTTGATATTTTATTGGTGTTGAAAGAGAGGAATATTATGAAGTTTTTATGTGTAAATGCAGGTAGTAGTTCTTTAAAGTTTCAATTATTTGAAATGCCTGAGGAGACAGTAATAATTAGTGGTTATATAGAAAAGATTGGTCTAGAAGATAGTTTTTGGACTACTAAAGTAAATGGTGAGAAGATTAAAGGAGCAAAATACTTAAAGAACCATAATGAAGCTGTACAAGTATTAATAGATGAATTGTTAGAACATAAAGCAGTTGAATCTTTAGATGAGATTAAGGGAGTAGGACATAGAGTATTACATGGTGGAGAAAAATATAGTGATTCAGTACTTATTGATGATGAAGTAGTACAAAGTATTAAAGATCTTACTAAGTTAGGACCTCTACATCATCCTGGAAATTTAGCTGGTATTGAAGCATTAAAAGAAGTTTTACCAAATGTACCTATGGTTGCTGTTTATGATACTGCTTTTCATCAAACTATGCCTAAAGAGAATTTTATCTATCCAGTTCCATATGAATGGTATTTAAAATATGGAGTTAGAAAATATGGATTCCATGGTACTAGTCATAAATACGTTACTACTGTAATGAAAGAGAAATTAGGTAAAGAAAATGTTAATTTAATTATTTGTCATATAGGTAGTGGTGCTAGTATTAGTGCTGTTAAAGATGGTAAATGTTATGATACAACAATGGGTCTTACACCGTTAGATGGTTTAATGATGGGTACTAGAAGTGGTGCTATTGATCCATCTATCTTAGAGTATGTTTGTAAAGAATCAGGAGAGAGTATTGGTGATGTTACAAACGATTTAAATAAGAAGAGTGGATTACTTGGTGTTAGTGGTTTTAGTGATTGTAGAGATGTTGAAGAAGCTGCTGCTAAAGGTGATGAAAGAGCAATTTTAGCGCTTAATATGTACAATGACAGAATTGCTAAATACATTGCTGAGTATTACATTGAATTAGAAGGAAAAGTAGATGCTATTATCTTTACTGCTGGAGTAGGAGAAAATGGTTCTGAAGAACGTAGTAAGATTATTAAGAGAGTTAATGCTCTTGGTATTAAATTAGATGAGAAAGTAAATGATACAATAGCTGGATTCAAAGATGTACATGAAGGTATTATTAGTGCTAAGTCATCTAAAGTAGCTGTTTGGGTAGTTCCTACTAATGAAGAATTAATGATTATTAAAGATACTTATAAGATTGTTAATAATAAATAAGCTCAAATATTTGAGCTTTTTTTTATGAGCTTTATATAGTATAATATTAATAGAAATTGGAGTGGTAGTATGAAAATTATTTCTATAAATGCAGGTAGTAGTTCACTTAGATTTACTTTATTCGAAATGGATAATGAAAGTGTAATTGCGAGTGGATTATTTGATCGTATAGGAATTGATGGTGGAAACTATAAGATTTCATATGATGGAGATGAAATTACTCAAGAAATAGAATTTAGTAATCATACTGATGCGGTTAAGATATTACTAGATAAGTTAATTGCTTTAGGTATTATTAAATCACTTGATGAAATAGATGGTGTAGGACATAGAATTGTACATGGTGGAAGTAAGTATAGTGAGAGTGTTCTTTTAAATGATGAAGTAGTTAAAGATATTGAAGAATTAAAGGAATATGCACCATTACATAATCCAGCACATTTATTAGGTATTAATGCTTTTAGAGAGATATTACCAGATAAACCTATGGTATGTGTATTTGATACAGCTTTTCATCAAAGCATAGATGAAGTTACTTATTTATATCCAGTTCCTTATCGTTGGTATAAGGACTATGGTGTTAGAAAATTTGGAGCACATGGTACTAGTCATAGATATATTAGTGAGTATGTTAGTGATACTTTAGGCTTAAAGGATAAAAGAATAATTAGTTGCCATATTGGTAATGGAGCAAGTATAAGCGCTATTAAAGGTGGAAAGTGTATTGATACTTCTATGGGATTTACTCCACTTGCTGGTATTATGATGGGAACTCGTAGTGGTGATATAGATCCATCTATTATTCCATTTGTTATGGAAAAAGAAGGCAAGAATGCTTCTGAAATAATAGATGATTTAAATAAGAAGAGTGGATTACTTGGATTAAGTGAATATAGTAGTGATATGCGTGATATTATGGAAAAAGTTGATGAGGGTGATGAAAAGGCTATTCTTGCTAAAGACAAATATGTAAGAAGAATAGTTGATTATATTGCTCAATATTACGTATTACTTGGTGGAGTAGATATTATAGTATTTACTGCTGGAGTAGGAGAGAATAATATTCCAATTAGAAGAGAAATATGTGAAAAACTTACTTGTCTTGGTATTAAAATAGATTTAGATAAGAATAATGTTAGAAGTGATGTTGTAAAAATCAGTAGTGATGATTCTAGTATTGATATATATGTTATTCCTACTGATGAAGAATTATTAATTGCTAGAGATACATTAAAATTAATAGATAGATAGGAAATTAATATGTATAAAGAAATATATGAAAGAATAAAAGAGTTTAATACAATTGTAATTTGTCGTCATATTGGGGTTGATCCAGATGCTTTATGTAGTCAATTAGCACTTAGAGATAGTATATTAAAGACTTTTCCTGAGAAGACTGTTTTAGCAATTGGATCTGGGAGCGCTAAATTTAGTAATATTGGTAAGCTAGATAAGACTGAAGAAGTAGAAGATGCTTTACTTATTGTTACTGATACTCCTGATAAGAAGAGAGTAGATTGTTCAATTGATTTAGAAAAGTTTAAATATAAAATTAAGATAGATCATCATCCATTTATTGAAGAGTATTGTGATATTGAATTAATTGAAGATGATAAGACTAGTACTTGTGAAATAATTATGAAGATGTTGAATAAATTGCCATTAGTTTGTGATAGAGAAATAGCTGAATACTTATTTATGGGACTTGTTAGTGATTCTAATCGTTTCTTATTTAATAGTTGTACTGGTAGTACTTTTAAACTAGTAGGTGATTATGTTAATAAGTATGATTTAGATATTAATAGTCTTTATCAAAAAATATATTTAAGACCATTAAATGAAGTAAGATTAGAAGGGTATATTGGTCTTAATATGACTGTTACGGAAAATGGTTTGGCATACGTAAAGATAACAGATGAAATTATTAATCAATTTGGAGTAGATAGTGCAGCAGCTGGTAATATGGTAAATGATTTTAATTTTATTAATGAAGTAATAGTTTGGGCTACTTTGACAGAAGATATTAAGAATAAACAAATTAGAGTATCTATTAGATCACGTGGTCCAAGAATTAATACAATAGCTGAAAAATATAATGGTGGAGGTCATAAATTTGCTTCTGGCGCTAAACCACCTACATTTGAAGAAGCTATGAAATTAATGAAAGATTTAGATTTAGAATGTAAGAAATATATAGAATCAAAGGAGGCTTAATATGGTAATTAAAGAAGCTAACTTAGATATTATTGCGACTCGTAGAAGTCAATATCCAGATCAAGGTAAACCAGAATTTTTACTTGTTGGTAGAAGTAATGTAGGGAAGAGTAGTTTTATTAATTCTGTTTTAGGTAGGAAGAATCTTGCTTATACTTCTTCTAAACCTGGTAAGACACAAACATTAAACTTCTATGGAGTTAATAATGAATTCTTTTTAATAGATGTTCCAGGATATGGTTATGCCGCTACTGATAAGAAAACTCAGGCAAAGTTTGGTATGATGATTGAGGAATATTTAGAAAAGAGAGAAGAATTAAAAAGAGTATTTATGCTTGTAGATTTTAGACATAAACCTAGTGAAGATGATTTACTTATGTATAATTTCTTAAAGTATTATAATTTACCAGTTACTATTATTGCGACTAAAGCAGATAAAGTTAGTGGTAGTAAGAAACATAAGAATCTTCAAATGATATTAGAGGAATTAGATTTAGTACTTGGTGATGATTTAATAGTATTTTCTAGTACTACTAAATTAGGATGTAAAGATGTACTTGCTAAAATAGAAGGTTTATTACAATAAAAAAAGAATCATATGATTCTTTTTTAATTGAATGATAAACTATTTAGTACTTCTTTGTAGTAAGGTAGACATTTATCATTTTCATTATTTATACTAAAGGTTATGGAATAAAATCTATCATTATATTTTGTTGCATATATATATTTATAATTATTAGCAGTACTTACTATTCCTTTCCATTCAGTACTATTTATTACTACTGTTTTGATTTCAGTAGTTTTATCAGTTGGAGTTAATAGAGATGCTGATTTTAAATAACTATCAGTATCTTTATATATACCAGTGAAGTCACTTTGATTTATTGTGAAAAAGCAATAGTTGTAGTCTTCGTCCATGTAGGAATAGTATTTACTATATGTATCATTAAAACTACTTGCTTGAAATTTTTCTGGTACATTATATTTTAAATCATACAATTTTGGTTCATCTTTAATATTATTAAAGATATTTGTACTTGAAAAATATAATATATAGACAATTACTAGAGTTATTAATCCTATTATTAATAATCCTCCAAATATAAATATTGGTGTTAGAGTAGTTCCACCTTTGTTTTTACATATCTTTTCTTTTTCTAAATCAGTATTTTTATATTTTGTTATTTCATCTACTTTTTTTGTTACATGATCATAGTATACTTTATTAAAAAAGAAAGCGAATAATGTGTTTCTTACTACTAATATTAATAATAAGTATTTATAAAAGAAACAACCTATTATTAGTATTAATATGGAAATAAAAGATAATAGATACATTTTTCTATATAACAGATAGAAAGTACCTAATAGTAGTTCAGGTAAAGAGAAAGAACTTTCTTTTATTTCTTCGTTGTTTTTATCTATATAAACATCTATTAGTTTGTCTTTTAGTGTACTAAATTTTTCTGTAACATTTTCATTTATTAAGTTACCACAATATGTACAGTATTTTGAATCGTCATCGATTGTGGCTTTACATTTGGGACATTTCATATTCTTCTCCTTATTCTATTATTATTTTATCATATAATAATAAAAAAAACACGTTTATACGTGTTTTATCTTACTCTATTTGTATTTGTGTCTTGAATTATTTCTTCTTTCTTTAAACGATATTTACTTGGTAATTTAGCGTTTGGGAAGAAAGTTAAATAATATCTAGTTAAGAAGTATTCATAGTCTTCTAATGATTCTTCAGGCCTTCTATATCTTGGTTTATATATATTAGTACCAGGTATTAGTTCATCAGAATAATCATCTTCTTCAAATATATCACTTTTAATACCTTCTTGTTTTTTGCTTTTTAATTTAATTCCACGATACATTGGTTCTAACTTAGTATCTAGAGTAGAAGTAATATTTACTATTTTGTCTACTTGTTCTTGAGTTACTTCATAATAAATTTTTCCTTCTATTCTTATTTTATGTCCAATACTTTGATATTTAAATAAGCTAGCAATATATTCTTCTACATATACTTTATCATCTAAAGTACATACTATGAATTGAGCTTCTTTTTGTGGTAATTCTTTATATTCAATATTATATTTAGATCTTAATCGATCTATATTATTTTGATTAATCTTGAAGTAGTTATTATTATTTATAATTTTTTCTTTATTTGAATATATATTATTGTTTTCACAAATACTTTGGTCTAAGTAGAAACCAGATTTTGCAGATAGAATAGTAATTGTTTGTTTTTGTTCTTCTGGTTCTTTTCTTTCTTCATGTATTTCTGTTTTTTCTAGTTCAAAGTATTTAGTTACAGCAGTTGCATTTAGCATATTAGCAGCAATTGATAATTCGTTTTCTTGTACTTTATAACATCTTTTTCCATTAACATATGTTGCTTGTTCACGATTACCAATATCACAATAAGCACATACACCATCTTCTAAATATAATTCACCAGTTTCTATGTTCTTATAAGCTTCTAATATTACTAATTCATCTGTATGATTATGTTTCTTTTCTTTCTTTTCTAGGTCTACGTATTCTGGTTGTATTTCTATACCTATTTCTTTACCACTTTCAATTATTCTATTTAAATCTTCTTCAGATATCTTACTATGTAATTCATTTGGTTTTATGTTTTCTAGGCATAATAGCTTTATTCCTAAAACATCAGCAGCATTAGACGCTATATAAAGTTCATTGTTTTCATCTTTATAAATTATTAATTTAGCTACTTGTTTATTATCTAATGCATTGAAGTAATGTGGTACATATGGTGTATCTGTTTGATTTGAATAATCGATAATATTATCTAATTCATCTTTGCTTATTTCTACGAATGTTCTATTACCTATCTTTTGTAATTTAGATGGGTCTCCTACAGCAAATGATACAGCAACTATATAGTCAACTAAATAATTATCATCTTTTCTATATACTTCAAATTCTACTGTTTCTATATCATCTTTACTACTATGAGTCTTTTGTAGTTTGAAGACAACTGGTATATAAGTATTATCTGTTAATTTAGATAATTCCATTAGATTAGAGATTTCTTTTTCTGTTACTTTTACGAATTCTCTATTTCCTATTATTCTAGATTCACCAGATAGTTCTATGCCAAAAGCAACTGCGACATAATAATCAATATAATATGTTCCATCTTCATCGTATACTTCAAATTGTACTTCTTCCTTTGCTTTAATAGCTGGAATATTTAAGTTAAAGTAAACAGGTTCATATATTGTATCGGTATTTTTAGATATTTCTACTAATGTATCAATATCTAATTTGTTAGCTTTTACAAAGACACGGCTACTAATATTAACAGTATCTAATAAATCACCAACTCCAAATGCAACAGCAACATAATAATCAATATAAAAATTGTCACCATCTTTATATACTTCAAACTGCATTATGATCAACTCCTATTTTATATCATATGATAATTATATCATAAAAAAAACTCTTTTAAAGAGCTTTTTACATATTTTTATTTCTTTTTTTAGCTAATTCATTGCATTGTTTATTGAAGTCTTCCATTGATATTAGACCTTTACTTAATCTATCGTGTAACATAGCTAGTGTTTTATCAGACATTTGATCTCTATCCAATGGATTATTAAAACGTGTACTGTTAACATCATCTATTAAGCCATCATTATAAGTATTTAATTCATTAGCTTGTTTGATATTATCCATTCTTGTTTTAAATTGATTATCTTCACTTAATGGATTATTAAAATTATTTTGATTATTGCTTCCGATTATCATTATTCATCACCGCTCCTATTCTTAAATTGTAATACAATAGGTGTGCCTGTAAAATCAAAATTTTCTCTTATTTTATTCTCTAAGTATCTTTCATATGAGAAGTGTACTAAACCTTTATTATTTACTCTAAAAGTAAACTTAGGTGGATTAATACCTGTTTGAGAAGTAAAGTATATTTTTAATCTTTTACCTTTATAACTAGGTGGTAGATTTAATTGATAAGCATCTAATATTACGTTGTTTAATATACTTGTCTTTATCTCTTTATTAATATTTTGTGATACTTTTATTATTTCTGGCATTAATGTATGAATCCTTTTCTTTGTTAAGGCTGATAAAGTAACAATAGGTGCATATGTTGCGAATTGGAATTCTGCTCTCATTAGTTTTTCAAAATCATTTATAGTAGTATCTGTTATGGTATCCCATTTATTTACTACGAATATTAATCCTTTTCCTTTTTCAATAGCATAACCAGCAATATGTTTATCGTGTTCTTTAATACCTTCTTCAGCATTAATAACTACAATACAGATATCAGATCTATCTATAGCTTTTAAAGATCTTAATAAACTATATTTTTCTACTGATTCAAATATTTTACCTTTTTTTCTCATTCCAGCTGTATCTATTAGTACATATTCTTCATTATTATATTTTAATACAGAATCTATTGAATCACGAGTAGTACCAGCTATATTTGATACAACGACTCTTTCTTCATTTAATAGGGCATTTACTAAAGAGGATTTACCAACATTTGGTCTTCCAATTATACAAAATTTTAATCTATTATCTTCTTTTTCTTCACTTGTGTGAAAGTTCATGGTAACTGAATCCATCAATTCTATATATCCAGTATTATGAATACTACTAATTGGTATATAAGTATCAAAGCCTAATTCATAAAAGTCATATATATTATTTTGAGCATCTTTAACATCTATTTTATTAATAGCGACTATGACTTTTTTATCTGATTTACGAAGAATATCTCTGACTATTAAATCATTATGAGTTAAACCTTCTTTTCCATCGACTATAAATATTACTACATCAGCATCTTTTAT
>CACXFY010000007.1 GCA_902767005.1 uncultured Erysipelotrichaceae bacterium | reverse complement strand
CCAGCTCTTGGTGGATCTACTATTATTAAATCAATATCAGAGAAATTATCTATTATATTTTCTACTTTATCACATATGAAACTTATGTTATTAATAGTATTTAATTCTTTATTTTTATTTGCATCATTAATATTAGATTCATTATAATCTACACCAATTACTTCATTAACTAAATCACTAATATATATTCCAATTGATCCAATACCACAATATAGATCTAAGCATTTATTATATTTTTTATTAATACTATTTCTTACTAAATTATAAAGATCTTTTGTTAAATATTTATTAATTTGAAAGAATGATTCTTTTGATAAATAATATTTTTTATCTCCAATATTTGTAATTATATGATCTTTATTATTTATTAATAATTCTTTACTATTATTACTTGATCTAATTATTACTTCTTTGTCGTTAGTTTTTATATTTTTAATATTATCATTAATTAGATTATCTAAAAGTAAACAATAATCTATATTAATAATATTTCTTGTGTTCTTTTCATAATAACCTAGTTTATTATTTGCGTTATGAAAAGTTACTTTATTTCGATAATTAAATTCATTATTATATATTATTTTATTTACTCTTATATTTAAATTGCCTATATGCTTTAGAGTCTCTTCTAATTTCTTTTCTTTATATTCATTTTCTTTATCATAAGCTAGATGTCTTAAACTGCAACCACCACATTTATTATAATATGGACAATCTACTTCAATTCTATCTTTTGATGCTTCTAATATTTTAATTACTTTTGCTTCTTGATACTTTGCTTTATCTTTAGTTATTTCTATATCTACTATTTCATTTGGTAAAGCATTTTCTACAAAGCATATTTTATTATTAATATGTGTTATACCACGTCCAAAATTATCTAGTTTTTCAATTTTTACTTGCATAATATCACCTATAAGTATTCATTATTATTTGTCTTTTTTACTACTCTATTTATTTTATATTCAATATATTTATTGTCTGACTCATATGATAGTTTAAGTTTATTTATTATTTTCTTTATAAATCTAATCATATTATTCTCCATTCGTATTGGTTTTTTCACTCATAAAACTAATATTTTTTCCGTCAGAAGTAGAAATAATAGTGCCATCTAAGTCTGTTCTATAGATCTTACTATTTATTCTATTTAATTTGTTTATAGTACCTTTTTTAGGAAAACCATAATCATTGTTTTTACCTACTGATATTACTGAATAAGAAGGATGAACTCTATATAAGAAATTAGCACTAGTTGAATAATTAGAGCCATGGTGACCTACTTTTAAAACATCACTTTTTAGATTCTTATTTAATATATTGTTTTCTATTTCGTAAGTTGCATCAGACATAAATAAATATGAATTATCTCCATATAGTAATTTTAAAACAATACATGAATTATTTAATTCTTCTGTGTCTGTTCCAGAAAATAGTATTCTTAGTTTAGCTTTTTTTATTGTTATTGTGTCATCTATTGTTGGGATTGTTACTTCTTTATTTTTCTTTTTTAATTCTTCCAACACTTCATAATATGTTATATTGTCTACTTTAGTGTCCGGCATATAAAAAGTATCTATATCAAAATTTCTTATTATATAATCTAGACCACCTATATGATCTTCATGTGCATGAGTTGCGAATATATATTTAAATTTTGTTATACCTAGTGATTTAAAATATTCAACTAGTTTCTTTCCATCTCTATTGTTACCACCATCAATTAGTGTAAATTCATTGTTATCATTTATTAATATACTATCAGCTTCTCCGACATCTATAAAATATACTTTTAATTTATCATTTGCTTCTAGTTTTATAGAATCTTCTCGATAATTAATCTTTTCTTTATACTTTGTGTAATAATCCAATGAAAAGTATGCTACAAAAATAAGGATAATAAAAATTGTTTTTATAATTATATTTTTTAAGTCTTTAGACATAGTCATTCTCCTTAATACTAATTTAGCATATTAAATAAAAAAATAAAAGACTATGTCTTTTATTATAAATTTTTAATTGGCCACTCTTTTTTATAAGCTCCTATTTCTCTATTTAAATATTCTGTTTGCTCTTTAGAAAATTGCATCCACCCACTTCTACTTTGAAGTGCCATGGCATCGATCATATTTCCGATTGCTAACTCTCTTACTATTTCGTTATCTGTTTGTAAAAATTCTGGATTAAATAATCCTTTTTTTATCTCTGTTCTTAATTGCTCTTGTTCTTTATCATTATATCTTAACCAATTATCTTGATTACCTATTTGTAATACTCTTAATCTACTGTTGTTTCTTAATGTTTCATTCATATAATCATCATTAACTGGCTCTAACATTTTTCTTTTTAAGAATAACTTATCACCATTAGTTAATAGAGTGTTTATTCCCCATTTGCCATCTCCATAGATTTCTAGTAATCGTATTAAATTCATTAATTTAATTTCTTCTTTAAAACTACTTTTCATAACGAACCTCCTTTTTTATGTGTTTTATTATAGCATAAAATCCTTGTTTTTAAAAGAAAATCATTCACTTTTTGGCTTGTTTGGTGTATAATATGACTACTTAAACATTAGTTGACATTTTATTTTTAAATAGAATGATACTATTGTTTAATTTTTGTGTAATAATAATGATAGAAAAGGAGTTGATATTATGGAATTAAATATTTTATTAAAACTTTTGGAACAAAAAAAGTATGAAGCTATTAAAATAGCTTTAAATGAAATGAATGAGTTTGATATCGCCTCCATTATAAATGATTTAGATGATGAGTACTTAATAAAAGTTTTTAGATTATTATCAAAAGATAAGGCTACTGAAGTATTTACAGAACTTGATAATGATACACAAACTAAATTGATCACTTCTATGTCTAAAGCTGAATCTAAAGAAATTATTGAGGGTATGTTTACTGATGATGCGGCTGATTTGTTTGAAGAGATGCCAGCTATGCTTGTGACTAGTTTACTTGCCAATGTAAGTAAGGATACAAGAAACGATATTAATAAGTTATTAAAGTATCCTGACAATTCTGCTGGTAGTATGATGGCCATTGAGTATATTCATTTGAAGAAAGGTTTGAGTATTAAAGATTCTATTGAAAGAATTAGAAAGCAAAAGGAAGAATTTGTTTCATATGATAGTTTCTTTGTTACTGATAATCAAAGAAAATTACTTGGTACTGTTTCTATTAAAGAGATACTTACTAATAAACCTGATACATTAATAGATGATATTATGGAAGAATGTGAGCATCCACTTAATACTTTAATGGACCAAGAGGAAGTTGCTAATATATTCCAAGATTATAATTATAGTTCTTTACCAGTTGTTGATAGTGAAGAAAGATTAGTTGGAGTTATTACTATCGATGACGTTGTTGATATCATCGAAGAAGAAGCAACTGAGGATATGGAAAAAATGGCCGCAATTTTACCTACTGATAAAGCTTACGATAAGATTTCAGTATGGGATACTTTTAAAGCTCGTATTCCTTGGTTATTACTACTTATGGTAAGTGCTACTTTTACAGGTAAAATAATACAAGGCTTTGAAAAGCAATTAGCAACATTTACTATTCTTACTGCTTTTATTCCTATGCTTATGGATACTGGTGGTAACTGTGG
>CACXFY010000006.1 GCA_902767005.1 uncultured Erysipelotrichaceae bacterium | reverse complement strand
ATAGATATGCAAGTTTTGTAGTAGAAGATGGAATAGGTAACAAATCTATTGTAAATGTTAATATGTTAATAGATAGAACTAATCCAACTGATCCAACAGTTGCTGGATTTAAAAAGAATAATAGTACAGATATTTCTTCTTCAGCTGGTTTAGATGGTTATACTTTCAATACTTGGTATAAGGGTTGGGTTTTGGTTACAGCTAGTGGTTCTACAGATAATATATCTGAAGTAGAAGGTTACTATTTAACTACTTCTGGTCAAAGCACAGATGCAAACAATATAAAGCAAGCATATCGTAATGTTGGAATTGTTGAAGGTAGTGCAACAATTAAATTTAGAGCAAGAGATAATGCTGGAAACTATTCTAATTATGTTGAAAGAATAGTTAAACTTGATAGGAAAGCTCCAACTGATCCAACAGTCACTGGATATAAAAAGCCTAATGATACAACTTATGATTGTAGTGCTTCTTGGAATACTTCTGGTACTTATACTGATAGTACTTGGTATAGTGGTTATGTTATTACAAAGGCTAGTGGTTCGACAGATGGTGGTGTTGGTGGTGTTAAATATTATTTAACTACTACTGGTCAAAATGATAATGTTACTAATTCAAATCAAAATTGTAGAAATGTACATAAGCAAGGTACAGTAACTAATACTTATAAAGTTTGTGATGAACTTGATAATTGTACTTCTGGAAGTACATTTACTATAAAACTAGATAGGACTGCGCCTGATATTACTATAACTAAAGGTGATGATTATTATTATACTTTATCAGCTGTTGCGACTGATAGTCTTTCTGGAGTTGATAAAGTACGTTGGGGTGGAAATTCCTACAGTGATGTCGCTAATAGTTCTAGTGTTAGTATTGGTAGTATTTCTGGAGTAACTACTGATGGTAATAGACATGCGTTTGCGATAGATGTAGCCGGTAATGAAACTGATAAAGAAACAACAGCTTATAAATTATTTAATAGAACTGTACAGAATACAGCTTCTAGGGCTTATAAAGTTGGTGAAACTCAGACTAATAATACCAACTGTTCTAAAGGTGCTGATCAGCACAATGATGAATGGAAAAACCATCCATATAAATGTTATGATTTTGATTATTGGGATTGTAAATGTACTTATGATTATTATAATGGAGCATTTAAGTCACATGATGATAATATTAAAAAAACTGGTGTTGGTACTAATCATAGTGCTTCAACGATGTGTATATATTATCAAAACACTGATAATGGTGTTTCTGCATGCAAAGGAGATATACCTAAAAGTACTTATGTATGGGATATATGTCATGAAGGATCTTATCCAATTAATTCTGCTGCACATACTTTCCATGGTTATAGATGGTATAATTCCTCTAAACCAGCTGATGAAACGTATTCTAATTGGCATAAAAAGACTTGGTATCATGATGATTATCAAAAGGATAATAGAGTTGGATATTCTTCTTCTGTTAGTGCAGCTTGTGAACATTCTTGCAAGATAGCCGGGCAGCATGGAACTTATGCTAATGGTTAAAAGTTAAGTAGAAATACTTAACTTTTTTTGTTATAATAACTACTCACGGAGGATAATATGCTTAGTATTAATAATGAAGATTTAAAAAAATTAGATAAACTTGGTGCTGGTACTTTTGGAGTAGTATATAGATATGATGATTCTTTAGCGTTAAAAGTATATAATCCACAAGTAAAAACAATGTTTGGCTCACTAAAAGATAATCCACAACTTAAGAATAAAAAAAGAGCATTAAAAATAAAAAGAATTGGTAAAAGAATAGAGTATTCTGATTTAGTAAAAGATATATTATATATAGATGGTATATATTCTGGTATTGTTTTACCTTATTATAATGGAACTACACTTAATCATATGATGAATGCTCCTTTAGAATTAAAAATAGATGTATCTAATCAATTAGTTCGTAATTTTAAAGAATTGACTGATCATAATATCTATCCAATGGATATTAAATTAAATAATATTATGTATGTTGATGGAGAAGTAAAAATAATAGATTTAGATGATTATTATACTAAGTATTTTTTATTTAATATTGGGTTTTATGAAAGAGATTGTATTATGGGATTAGATGAGACAATTAAGACTTATTTTGGGGAATATCGAAATGATGATTATTTTAAATGGTTGGGGTATTATTTAACTAGAACAAGACCAGAAGACCAAGATAATTATTTTGGTATTACTAATTATATAGATAATAAAGAAATAGATTATAAATACTTGTTTATTGATATAGATAGTGATATAGATATTATTAAAAGAATAAATTCTTCTAATGATTATAGAATAATTCTTTTATATGATGTTAATAATGATAAATATGCCGAATTTTTCAAAAAACTTGATAAGAATAAGATTTATGTTTATGATATGATACGTAGATGTGATTTTGATTTATATTTTACTAATAATAAGGCTAGGGAGATGCAATTTGTAAAGGGAAGAGAATGTTATAAAAAATAATACTCTTTTTTTGTTATAATTAGAGTGGTGAGTACTGTGATAAGAAGTATAGATTTAGATAAAAAAATATTAGAAGCAGAGAATAATAATGATACTAAGTTATTAAAAGAACTATATAGAAAAAAAGATTTATTAATAGAAATAGATATTGATAAAGATTATTATCATAAAAAACTTAGTGATGATGCGGTTATTAATATCACTGGTGAAAGTGGTAGTGGTAAGAGTACTTT
>CACXFY010000005.1 GCA_902767005.1 uncultured Erysipelotrichaceae bacterium | reverse complement strand
TTCCCATATCAAGATGATAGTGATGTAATTATAAACTCTGCAACTGGTTATGAAATAGGAGTATTAAAAACATATGTAGAGCCACTACTATATTCAGTAGAAACAGACTCTCCATATTATGAAGAAGCTAAAAGATTAATTGATTTCCTAAGAGTATTCTTACCAATACCATCTGATGCTGTACCAGAAGATGCTATATTAAGAGAATTCATAGGCGGAAGTTTCTTTGAATAATATCCACAATTATTGTGGATATTTTATTTGTTTACATAAATTTAATAAAAAAACATTGAAGAATAAGGCAATGCTTTATATAATTAAATAGTAAGGAGGATTTAAATGATAAAAGTAGCAATTAATGGATTCGGAAGAATCGGAAGACTATGTTTTAGACTTATGGAAGAAAATCCAGAATTTGAAGTAGTCGCAATCAATGATTTAACAGACGCAGAACAATTAGCTTATCTATTAAAATATGATACTAATCACCGTAATTATCGTATTGATGAAATCAGCGCTGATGGAGAATATATCGTAATTGGAAATAGAAGAGTAAAAGTATATGCAGAAAAAGAACCAAATGCTCTTCCATGGAGAGATTTAGATGTTGATGTAGTATTTGAATGTACTGGTTTATTTACTACGGCTGAAAAAGCATCTGCACATATCACAGCAGGAGCAAAGAAAGTAATTATTTCAGCACCAGCAAAAGGAGATATTAAAACAATTGTTTACAATGTAAATCATGAAACACTAACAGGAGATGAAAAGATAATAAGTGCAGCATCTTGTACTACAAACTGTTTAGCACCTGTTGTAGATGTTTTAGATAAAGAATTTGGTATTGTAAAAGGATTCATGACTACAGTTCATGCTTATACTAATGATCAAGCATCATTAGATATAGCTCACAAGAAAGGACATATGGCTCGTCGTGGTAGAGCTTGTGCAGCAAACATTGTACCAGCTTCAACTGGAGCAGCTTCAGCAATCGGACTAGTTTGTCCTAATCTAGCTGGAAAACTAGATGGAACTGCTATGCGTGTACCAGTACCAACTGGATCAGTAGTTGATTTATCTCTAGAACTAGGAAGAAATACAACTGCTGAAGAAATAAATGAAGTATTACGTGCTCATACTAATGAAACTATGGAATTTACAATGGATCCAATCGTATCAAGCGATGTAATAGGAAGACGTTGTGGCTCATTAGTAGATGGTTTATCTACAAGTGTTTTAGAAGTAGATGGAAAACAACTAGTAAAAGTTGTATCTTGGTATGATAATGAAATGTCATATACTGCTCAAATGGTAAGAACTGCTAAATATTTAATGAATAAGTAGGAGATATTATGGATAATAATGAAAATAATATAAATCAACAACCAGAACAAATAGAAACACCTGTTGAAAATCAAACAAGTGAACCAGTTGCTCAACCACAGCCAGTACAACAACCAAAATCAAATAAAACCTTAAAAATAGTACTAATAGTAATAGGAGCTCTATTTGGAGGTTTAATTCTATTTATCGTAGCAATTTTCTTAATAATAACACTATTTGTAAACTCATCAAGTAAACTAGTTTGTACATCAAAAGAAGGAAATATTACTATTTCCTATAATGATAAAACAATCACTGGATATACTGCTAATGGTATAACATATGATTTTGATGGACAAAAATTAATAGCTGATAGAATTGGATCAGAAGAATATATTAAACAATTTGATGTTTGGTTTAGAACACATACATCTGGAACTTGTATAAATGAAAAAAAATAACTAAATAGAAGGAGGCAACTCCTTTTTTTTTATCCAAAAAGATGTTATACTCTAATAGATAGGAGAATTATATGAAAACGTTAAAAGATTTAGATATTGATAATAAAAAAGTAATTATAAGATGTGATTTCAACGTACCTATGAAAGAAGGTAAAATAACAGATGATACAAGAATAGTAGCAGCTTTACCTACTATAAAGTATTGTCTAGATCATAATGCTAAAGTAATACTACTTTCACATTTAGGAAGAGTAAAAGAAGAAAAAGATTTAGCTGAAAATGATCTATCACCAGTTGCTGAAAGACTAAGTGAATTATTAGAACAAGATATATTATTTTCAACTGAGACAAGAGGCCAAGAATTAGAAGATGCCATAAATATGTTACAACCAAAAGATATTATATTGATTCAAAATACTAGATATGAAGATTTAGATGGTAAAAAAGAAAGCTCTAACGATGAAGAATTAGGCGCATATTGGGCATCACTAGGCGAAGTATTTATAAATGATGCTTTTGGTACAATTCATAGAGCACATGCCTCAAACTGTGGAATAGCCGCTCATTTACCAAGTGCTTTTGGTTTCTTAATTGAAAAAGAATTAACAGCTTTATCAGAATTAGATAATCCAGAACACCCATTTGTAGTAATATTAGGTGGAGCTAAAGTAAGTGATAAGATCGGTGTTATTGAAAATCTAGTAACAAAAGCCGATAAAATACTAATAGGTGGCGGAATGGCTTTTACATTCTTAAAAGCTAAAGACATCGAAATTGGTAAATCACTATTAGATGAAGAAAATATAGAATTCTGTAAAAATATATTAAAAGACTATTCAGACAAAATAGTATTACCAATAGATGTAGCCGTAACAAATGAATATACAGATGATGAAGAATATAGAGTAAAAGATATTGAAGCTATAACTAAAGATGAAATGGGACTAGATATAGGACCAAAAACAGAAGAATTGTTTGAAAAAGAAGTATCATCTGCTAAAATAGTTGTATGGAATGGACCACTTGGAGTATATGAGTTTTCTAAATATAAAAAGAATACAGATAAATTATTAACATACTTAGTAAATAATAATATTAAAGCTATCCTAGGTGGAGGAGACATAGTAGCAGCCGCAGCTGATTATAAAGATAAAATATATCATGCCTCAACTGGTGGAGGAGCTACATTAGAATATCTAGAAGGTAAAACTCTCCCAGGTATTGAAGCTATAAAATAGTAGAAAAATCTAGTATATAACTAAATAAATAGTATATAATAGTTTATAAATTGGTAGGTGGTTAAGTTGAATAATAGTTTTGTTATAAATCCTTATAGTAAAGAGGATTTAGCGCAAATAATAGACTTTGAAAATAAGAATAATCAAGTATTTCTATCTAAGTCAATAGAAGAAACTAAAACTATGATGACTGAAGAAGAATATAAAAATTTAAAGAAAACAAGTAATACAATCATAGTAGATTTCTGTATAAAAGAAGGAAATAAAATAAAAGATATATGCCATATTGTCGGCGAAAGAGATAGAAAAACTTGCTCTATATTTTTACTACCTATTAAAGGAAAAAGAAAAAAGATAATAGAACAAGTAACTAACTATGTTTTCAATGTCCTAGGAATGGAACAATTATTTATTTCAACAAAACCAGATGATGTAAATATCATAAAAACACTAGAAGAATTAGACTTTATCTCCTTAGGAGAAGAGTCTGGAAATATAATATATTTAAAAGATAAAGAAGAGGAAAAAGAAATAGGAAGAAGAATATGATAAAGAACTTAAAGAAGAATACAATTATATTATTACTAATTACTTTTATCGTTTTATATGTCGTATTAAAAGATGATATGAATAATATTATTACGACTTTAGGTACTATGAAATATATCTATGTCTTAATTGCTATCTTATTCTTCTTTTTTTATATTGTCTTAAGAGCTTATGTTAACTACTTAGTAGTAGATGATAAAGAAAAATATAGCTTTTTAGAAGCTATTAAACATAATATTATTGTTTTATTCTTTAATGGTATAACTCCATTTTCAACTGGAGGCCAACCAATGGAAGTATATCTACTGACAGAACATAAAATAAGAGTAAGTAAAGCTACCAATGTAACTATTCAAAACTTTATATTCTATCAAGTGGCTTTAGTTATATATGGAATACTAGCAGTATCATATAACGCTGTATTTCATATCTTTCCCAAAGTACCATTTTTAAGACACTTAGTATTATTAGGTTTTCTTATTAATACTTTAGTAATAGTTGTTCTAGCAATATTTACTTTTTCAGATAAATGGACAAAGAAAATAATTCATTTAATCTTAAAGATAGCTAAGAAGATAGGAATACTAAAAAAACATAAAGACTTAAGAGAAAAATTAGATCAATACATAGACGAATTTCAAAAAAGTTCTAGAAAACTATTAGAAGACAAAAGATTCTTTATTAAAGGAGTAGCTCTTAATTTTATAGCTCTTTCATGCCTATACATAATTCCTTTATTCTTAGTTCTAGGATTAAATAGTAACTGTCTTAATATTATGGATTCATTAACTGCTTCTGCTTATACTTTAATAGTAGGTAGTTTTGTACCAATTCCAGGTGCTAGTGGAGGTATAGAGTATTCATTTACTCAATTCTTTGGTAATTTTATAGATATAAAAATGATAAGTGCCGTATTATTAATTTGGAGATTTATTACATATTATTTAGGAATGATAATAGGAGCTATCTTATTTAATGTTCATAATAAGGAGGTAGAAAAATGAGAATAGGTATTTTTACTGAAACATATACTCCATATATTAGTGGATTAGTAACTAGTGAAGTAATGTTAAAACATGCTTTAGAAAAAATGGGTCATGAAGTATACGTAGTAACAGCTAATCTTCGTAGTTTTAAATATGATTATGATCCTGAAGAAAGAGTCTTTAGAATCCCAGGTATACCAACAGGTATATATGACTCTAGACTAACTAGTACTTATCCAATACGAGCAATAAATAAAATAAAAAGTTGGCATCTAGATGTAATTCACTCTCAAACAGAGTTTTCCATAGGTACATTTGCTAGAATATTTGCTAAACAATATAACATTCCTTTAGTACATACATATCACACTATGTATGAAGATTATATTCACTATATTACTAAAGGCTATTTTAAAAGATCTAGTAAAAAACTAGTAGAATACTTAACTAAGTTCTATTGTGATACTACCGCAACAGAGTTAATTGTACCTACTAATAAAACATATAAGTTATTTAAAGAAAAATATCATTATGAAAAAAGTATTAATATCATCCCAACTGGTATAGAAGTAGAAAGATTCTATAAAGAAAATGTAAATTCAAAAGAAATAGATAATCTAAGAAAAACACTAGATCTAACTAAAAAAGACTTTGTAATTCTCTTTGTAGGTAGACTAGCAGCCGAAAAGAATATTGAATTCTTATTAGAATCACAAAAAGAATTAATAAAAAAACATAATAATATTAAACTAATAATAGTTGGAGATGGACCAGATAAAGAGAAATATGAAGAATTATCTAAGAAACTAGAAATAGATAAGAATACTATCTTCACAGGTAAAGCAGCTTGGGGAGATATGCCATATTACTACAATATAGCTGACATCTTCGCAACAGCTTCTAAATCAGAAACACAAGGATTAACGCTAATAGAAGCTATGGCAGCTGATGTCTCAGTAGTATGTATGCGAGATGAAGCTTTCTTAAGTATGGTTACTGAAGACTTAAATGCCTTAATCTTTGAAGATCAAAAAGAATATCAAGAAAAAGTATTATACTTATATGAAAATGAAAAAGAACATAAAAAGATGAATCATCAAGCTCGAATAGCGGCTGAACAGTATTCCGCAACTATCTATGGAACTAAAGTCTTAGATGTTTATAAAAGAGCTATTAAAGAAAAACAAGAAGAGAATAGATTTGGAATCTTTTCTAGAATAATAAAAAGAATAAAAGGAGAATAATCATGATAATAGCGTTAAATAATAAGAGTAATCTAGATAAAGAAGAATTCATTAAATATAATGAACAATTAGAAAAAATTAATACTAGTCACACACTAATATTATGTCCTAGTACTATTAATATTCCTTTATCTAGTCACAATAATTATGAATTAGGTGCTCAAAATATTTCAATCTATCAAACCGGAGCTCATACAGGAGAAGTAAATCCAACTCAATTATATTCACATGGAGTAAAGTATGTAATAGTCGGTCATAGTGAAAGAAGAATGGAAGAGCATGAAAGAAATGAAGAAATAAACAAAAAAATAAAAAGAGCGCTAGATTGTAATATTATTCCAATATTATGTGTAGGAGAATCAAGAGTTGAAAGAGAAAAAGGTTTATATAAAGATGTTTTATCTGTTGAAATAAACGTCGCTATGCGTGATTTAACAGAAACTGATAAAGCAAAAATAATAATTGCTTATGAACCAATTTGGTCTATAGGAACTGGAATAATTCCAACAACTGATCAAATAGATGAAGCATTTGCTTATATAAAAGAGTTTCTTCCTAATAATAAAATTCTTTATGGTGGCAGCGCTAATGAAGAAAATATAGAAGAATTAAATAAATGTAATTATATAGATGGATATCTTTTAGGCGGCCTAAGTTTAAAACCAGAAAATCTCCAAGAATTTATTAATAGGATAAAAGACTAATAATAGTCTTTTTTATATGACAAAGATAAAATTATTAAATAATAGAAGCCGTATTTTAAAAGAACTATTACATCGTATTAATATTAATAATGATATTTGTTTAGAAATAGATTTAAGTAAAGAAGAAACCCTCTATTTAAAACTAAACATAAATTCATATGAAAAAATAAATATAATAAATAATCTCCTAGATAAAAATATAATTAGTAATGCTATCTACGTAGATAATAAAAAAGTAATAAAAAACACATATACTTTAAATAAAGCAAATATAAATAGAAAAGTCTTAGCTTATCAAGATCAAGTAAGAAAAGACGTACAATTACAATTAATAGATATATTACATAAACTAGGTATAAAAACATCTCATTTAGGTTATTCCTATATAAAAGAAGCTATATGTATCTTCTTTTCTAGTAAGACAATAATTAATAATATGACTGATATTTATAAAAGAATAAGTACCAAATATAATACGTCTATTGCTAGTGTAGAAAGTAATATAAGAAGAGCCATAGAAGAAGGATTTAAGAATGCCTCACCAGAAGATATAAAAGAAATATTTGGTTATACTCTTAATTACCAAAATGTATGTCCTACTAATACTGATTTTATAATAACAATCACGGACATATTAAAAACAAATTTCAATCGTTATAATAATTAGTTGACTTTTATAAAATAAAAAAGTATACTTAACTTATAAAATATGTGGGGAGGCTACAGTTTATGGAGCGTAAAATAGATAATTTTCTTACTAAATGGCAAAAAGATATTATAAGGAAACCATTAATAATATATGGTCCAAGACAAGTAGGTAAGACCTTTACTGTATTAGAATTTGCTAAAAAAGAATATAAAAATGTCGTATATTTTAATACTTATAATAACAAAGAATTATTTAATTTATTTGTAAGAGAAAAATCTACAGAAAAACTAATTAATAGTCTAGCTTTAATATCTGGAGAAACAATATTAAAAGAAGATACATTAATTATTTTAGATAACCTAGTAGATATAGAATATGTACGAGGATTAAAGTTATTTGGAAGTGAACATAGTAAATATCATTTGATAGGTATTACTTCTAAAAAAGAAAAAATAATTGAATTTAAAGGTGAAGAATTACAATTCAAATCAATGACAGAAATGGATTTTGAAGAGTTCTTATGGGCCAATGATGAAAAAGGTTTAGCAGAATTAATAAGAGAATCATTTAACAAAAAGAAAACATGCCCATTCCATAAAGTAGCACTAGAATTATTCCAAGTATATTTATCAACTGGAGGATTCCCAGAAATAGTAAATGCTTACTTAGATAATAAAAATCCATATGAATTGGATGCTATGAAACAAAAAATAATAGATGTATATCATAGAGAACTAATAGATGCTAAAACATTGATAGATATACCTCGTGGTATAGAAGTACTAGAATCAATTCCAGAACAATTAACTAAAGATAA
>CACXFY010000004.1 GCA_902767005.1 uncultured Erysipelotrichaceae bacterium | reverse complement strand
TCTATTTTAGGTTTTACTATCGGACTAGTTGCTTACCTATTATCAATACCAGCATTTTTAATAGGAATAGAAGCATTTAAGTCATATGAAGAATTAGTGTTTACTACTAATCCTATATCAATATTATTAGTTATTTTAGTAATCTTTTTAACAGCTCTTTTAGCTGCTGGAGTATGTATGGCTTTAGCTGGTAATGCTAAGACTTATAAAGAAGCACAGTCTTCATTACAATTTGTATCAATACTACCTGTAATTCCATATTTTTTACAAATGATGGAAATAAATAGTTTTATATTCTATTTAATACCAATAGCAAATTGTGGTTATGCCTTAAATGATATAGTAATGAATAGAATTAATATTGATACATTATGTCTCATAATAGTAACTACAATAATATACATAATCGTTATAATGATATATATTTCAAAACAATATAAAAAAGAAGAAACATTGTTTTCATAAAAGGAGGTATCTTAAATATGTCACAATCTATCTCAATTAATGCATCTACACAAGTAGATGATATAAATGTAAATATGAATTCTGTAAAAAGCAGTGTTATAAAAACTAGTAATCAAGTAAATAACGCTAAATCAGTGGAGACACTTGATTTTGATATTGACGTTAAATATAATCCAAACGCTAGTGCACCAACAGAAGAATTGGATTTAAATAGTTCAACAGCACCAGCAGAAGACAAAGCACCTCCTTCTGTAAGTGATGAGACAAAAATAGAACAAACACCAGCAGAAGACAAATCACCTGCTTCTGTAAGTAATCCGATAAGAGAAGAATTTAAAGAAGAAGAAATGCCAAGAAAAGAAGTTCCTAATGAATCAGTGGAGCCTCCAACAGGTCAATCTGGCTTTGACACATCACCTGGTATCAAAGACCCTAACATTAAAGATAAAAAGGATAATCCAAATCCAAATCCACCAAGAGTTGGAGATGCTCCTAAGTTAAAAAAAGTAGGTAAGAGCAAAACAAAAGAAGAAGTTGATATGGAAATAGCCGAAAAAGAATTAGGTGGTATGATTTCTCAAGGAATGACAAAATTTGTAGATGATGATGGTAAGCAATATACTGTCTATTTCTTCATAGATAAAGATAAGAATGATAAAAAGAAACAAACAGCAGTAGGTATATTAGTATTGGATGAAGAAGGAAATGTTGTAAAAGTAATGAAATCTACAGACCAGAAAGATATAGATAAATATGGACACGGCAATGACCTAGAATATATAGATGGTGAAATATATATAGCAACAATGGAGAGAGACAATCCTATAATTGGAATTGATTTCCATGAATTAATTAGTGATTCAACTGATTCATTTGATGATTTAACACCTCAAAAACATGATGAATTAATGGACATTATTAAAGATGATACTGATTATGATAAAGTAGCTGCAAAGATTAGAGCAGAAGAAGTAGAAGCTGCCAAAAACGATAAAAAAATAAAACCAAGATCTATAGAAGAAATAAAGAAAAGTCTACAAAGAGAAAAAGGTACTCTAAGGACTGCTAGTGGTATTGCTTATGATGATTCAACAAATCCTCCTACTTGGTATGTTTCCTCTGGAAGATATGTTAGTATTATTAGAGACGGTAAAGTAGTAGACACTATCGTTAAACCTAAAGATTTAAGTCGTATAAGGAAAAACAAAGACAACCCAGATTATTACGAGCACGAAGCACAAGGAATATATGCTAAAGATGGTAAACTATATGTAATCAGGCACAATAGAAATAGTCAAAAGAGTAATGGCGGAGAAAACGTTGCAGCAGATGATCCTGAAGCTTCAAAAAATATAGTAGATGTATATGACTCAAACGGAAAATATAAAGGTTCTTATCCAGTAGAAGTAAAAGAACATGGCCCAAATGATGAACCTGGAGAATTAGAATCAATTTCATACGATGAAAAGAATCATAGGTTTGTAGCTAACTTCTATTACAAAGATGGTAGCGACAATTCAACGAGAGGTATGACAGAAGGAGAACTTACATTTGAAGATGATTAATAAAAAAGGTATATAATACCTTTTTTTATGTTATAATAAAACTGGTGAAAATATGAAAACAGATAAAAATATATTGATAGCATTTCTCTTAAATATCTCATTTTCAATTTTTGAGTTTTTTGGAGGCTTATTTACTAATTCGGTTGCCATATTATCAGATTCAGTTCATGATTTGGGTGATGCCATATCAATTGGAATTTCTTACTTTTTAGAAAAGAAGAGTAAAAAGAAAGCTGATAATAAATATACTTATGGATATATTAGATATTCTGTACTAGGTGGAGTAATAACTACAACTATATTATTAGTAGGATCAATATTGGTTATTATAGGTGCCATACACAGACTATTTAATCCTGT
>CACXFY010000003.1 GCA_902767005.1 uncultured Erysipelotrichaceae bacterium | reverse complement strand
TTTACTACTTTTAGATAATAATAGTTTTAAATTATCATAAGATGCCTCTTGTAATTGTTCTTCATCTTTATTAGTCATTAATAATAATGCTTCTTTATTACCTTGTTCTAGATATACTTCTAATAATGAATTACATCTAACATCAAATTCTAAATACTTATCAAAAGTAAAACCTAATTCTACTATTCTTTGAGCTACTTCTTTAGATATTTCGACAAAAGTTAAGTTTGGTTCTTTTTCTCTACCAAGTAAATAATTAATAGTTTTAAATTTATATGAATTATCTGGTGATTTAGATAAACAGTCATATAAGAAATTAAATGTATCTAAGTCATTATAAAAATTATCTAAATAACCAATACATGAATAATCTCCTTTAGATACTAAATATTTATTATATACAAGTGTTGAAATCATTGGTGATGATCTCATATCACTATATTCATAATTTTTAATATCTATATTATTAGATACTAAATAATCTATTATTTCAGATGTAATCGCATCTCTTCTAGCGTAAAATAAAGCTTCATAATCTCCTTGTTCTAGTAATAATTTAAGTAGATATGGACTATCTTTATAAGATGCATCTTCAAGCATATAATCTTCTAAATTATAATGATCTATTTTAGATATTATTTCTTCATCTGGATTATCTATAAATCTTAATATTTTACTTCCATATTTATCTATTAATTTTAAAGATACTTCTTTATCAGTAATTACTGAATAATTACTAGAATGAGATAATAATACTAATTTTTCTAATACTTCATCTATATTTGGTAAATCAACATATATTAATTCTTCTAATAGTTCAGTTAATGCTTCACTTGCATAAAATGTTCTTAAATAGCTTTTTAATACAGAAGTATTATCTTTTTTTAATTCATTAATAACTATAAAAAGACATTTATTTAAATGATTCTCTAATAAGTAATTATAAAAAGATTCATCATTTCTTAATGAATATAAGTATTCAGTAACTTCTTTAGGTGCTTCATATCCATGTGCTGAAATTATATTTTCTTCACTATAACCAAGTGATTTTAAGAAATCTATATCTTCTTTAGAATATATTAATATACTATTAATAACTTTTGGATTATTATGATAGGTACTAATTAATTTGTGATAAAAGTCTTTTGGAAATAAATATGAAATAGTACTATAAATACTTTCTAATTCTGTTTCATCTAATTTATCTGGATCTAATATCTCTATTAGTTTTGGATCATCTATATAGTCATTTATAAAAGAAAAATATTTATCATATAAAAAATCTAATTTACCTGAGATAAGTAAACTAATAAAACTTTCATCTTCAGCTTCTGGAATTATATTCTCAAAAAAATTAGATATAAATTTAATTTGTGTTAATAATTCTTGTACTATATCCATCTATTATCACCTATTATTATTTTATCATATTTTAGTTTTTATTTAAAAAAAAAGAAATAATAATTATTTCTTTTGATATTCTTTATTATCTTCTTTTTTGTATATTTTTAATAACGTTTTTAAATAATTATCTTTTTCTTGGATATGATCAAGATAATAATTAAAGTACTTATCTTCTTTTTGTTCTTTTAAATATGCTAATTCATAAAAAACTGGCATTAATTCAGCATATTCATCTTCTATATATTCCTTATTAAGATTTCTATATAAAAATAGATAATGAACATATTCATGAATATTAATTGCCGCAGTTATATGATCAGTAATATGAGGAATACATATTCTAATATCTCTTAGAATGTTATTTTCATCTACAATAGGATAACAACCAAAGAAATCTTTTGATGTTTCATTATACTTTACTAATCTAGCTCTTTCATTCATATGATCAAATACTTCTTCATTATATAATTCTGAATCTTCTAAAAACTTAATAAATTTACTATACATAATAATCACCCGATACGGATATAATAATTAATATTAGCAATATTGTCAAATTTTTTATCTTTTTTTAGTTTTCTTTTTGGAAGAATTAGAAAATAATAATGCATCTAAAAATAGTAATATACCTAGCATAAACAATAAAATATGTCTATGAACAAAATGGAAATGGATAATAGTATGATTGGCTAAAACTAGATACCATACAATTGGCATAAGTGCAATTAATAATAAACTATAAATACTTTTATTCTTAACATTAATACTATATTTAAATTTTCTTAATATTATTACTAATAATAAAGTGCCTACTATATACAAAGGCATATTAATAACAAAATCTAGTAATCTATCCCAAACACTAACACCTAAATATACAGTATTACTAATTCTTTGGACTCTAAATAAGCATTGAGTAATTCCAATTTCTATCATACTTTTAGTACCTGAAATTGTTAAGTCATATAAAATCCATTTAAAGAACCATGCACATATAAAACCAATTAACCATATTATAGAATTTATTATTATAAATTTAAAATAATACTTCCAATCTTTCTTTTCTTTTAATAGTTTTAATAAATAGATTGAACAATGTATACCTAGTGTAATTAATGGTACTGTTAGATAATCAAATATACTTGTTAGGCAACCTACTATAAATATAAATAATGAAAAGTTTTTTATCTTATCTAATCTTAACAATAATACTATTGAACTTATCATCATTATTAAGAATACTGGAGTACTTTCTAATGAATAATGAACTGAAAAATAATTTGTAAACAGTAAAGCTGATGCATAGATTATGGCTTTATAGATATCAAACTTTTTATATATTAAATAGATTAATATTGTAAATAAAATAATAAATGTTACTAATAAAAATGTTCTTAATTGACTTATGTTAAATAGTATTATTAAAGGTCTATATATTATTAAATAGCCATGCCAGTAACGACCACTATTAATAGAATAATTTATTTTTCCATCTAAAAATGATCTTAATTCTTCTGTTGGATTATAGTTTTCTTCAATAAGAAGACTTTTATGTTTATTATTTTCTCTTATAGTTAAGCCATCTCCATTAACATCTTCTAATTCTTTTTTAGTAATATTCTTATTATAATTACGTCTTACTTTCATATATGATGTATATGGATGTCTATTATCTATAGAGTATAATTCATTCATTATTTGAGCATCTGTATAGTTGTTATTATAAACTAATGATATATCTTTTACAGGTTGAAACATTTCTTGTTTTAATAATATATTAGATGATTCATTTACATGTTTTTTTAATAATTTGGAATCTATTAAGCAGACTAAAAACAAACTAATATTTATTATTATAATTATTAGTAAAAAAGTAATTACATATTTTAAAATATTTAATAATACTCTTTTCATTTTTATACTCCTAATTCTATTATAATATATTTTAATAAAAAAAGTAGTTTTCACTACTTATTTTATACTTGCTTCTTTATTTCTTATTATGCTTATTACTATAGATAATAATATTACTGATAATAAGATACTTACTATAATAAAGTTATTCTTTGTTTTTGGATTTAAGATGCTCTTTTTATTATCTTTTTGTTTTACTGTAGCAGATAATTTCTTAGGTTGATTTTCATATAGAATATCTACATAATTTAAATCTTTTACTTGAATGTTATTTAGGTTGTTTATAGATGAATTGTTTTTGGCTCTTACCATAAAATTAATTATTGTAGAAGTCTTTCCTTCTTCTGAATCTACTATGGTATCTTTTCCAGTTAATGAATACTCATTGTTATTTGTTTCTAAGTTTTCCCAATCTTCTCCACTAGTTACATTTTCAATAGTATAATCTTCTGATTCTAATCTAAAATTTAGGCTTGAAATTCTAGAATGATAATTAACTTTTAATAAACAATTAGATGTTTGTCCCGCTTCTATTTCAGTTGGATTACACTCTATTTCATAAGATGGTTCTACATAATTATATGGTTCTATAATCATGTTGATAGTTGAGTAAAAATCAAGATCTATATTGGTTATTCTCCAATATGGAGATAAATCAAATAAATAATCCCAATACTTTGGTGCATCTTCAGAACAATAATCTGGATTATAATTATCATAACGATATTCATATATGCATGTTAGATTACTCCATCCAATTGATTCTTTAGCCGAATAACCTATTATAGTATTATCTTTTCTAACATGATAATACCCAAAATAATCATGTAAATTACTATGTATTGAATCGTCTTTAGAAATAACCTTTCCGTCAAATAAATCTTTTATTTCCTCAAAATCATAAGCATATACATTTGGCATTTTTGTAAAACAAATACAAATTATAAATAT
>CACXFY010000002.1 GCA_902767005.1 uncultured Erysipelotrichaceae bacterium | reverse complement strand
TACAATACAATAGTAATAATGAAGCTTTAGCGGAAGCCTGCTTATCCGCAACAGGAATACCAACTATTACCGTAAATGTCCAAGAAAACCAAGATAATACTACTAAGAAAAAGAGTGTCATAATAACTCTAAATGATGAATTTGGCTTTACTGCTAATCAAGAAATAGAATACGCTTGGTCTACTATAAATGATTCATCTGGAACAGGTGTCACAGGTTACAAGACTTATAAATATAATAATTCTTATATTAAAAGAAAAAATGATACTGTAAGATTAAATTCAAATAGTATAACAATACCAGAGCAGACAACTGGAAGTTATTATTTATATGTTAAACCAAAAAGAGTACAGAATATTATAAATGAAAGCATAACTAATATTCATAAATTTGGCCCATTTAGATTTGATCATACTGCTCCTACATGTCCAACAATAACTGCTCTAAAAAGTGATGGTACAACTATTTCCAAGAATACAGCTTCTAGTATAAGTAAATTTAAAATAGAATATTCAGCTGATGATTTACAAAACTATGAAGTAAAAGTAAGTTATGATAATGGAACTAATTATAGTACTGCTACGACATATTCCAGTAGCCCTTTAGAATATGTACCTACACAAGATGGAACAATTAAGATAATGACTAGAGCAAAAGACTATGCTAATAATCAAAGTAATTGGTGTACATCTGATACATATATAAGAGATACTACGCCACCATCTCCGCCATCTGTAAAAGGTTATAAGAAAAATAACTCTACTGATATAAGCAGTAGTTCTGGACTTACAGAGCATGCAACAAATACATGGTTAAAAGGCTGGATATTTACTAAAGCTAGTGGTTCATCTGATACTAATGGTACAAAGTACTATTATACTGCAACAGGAGCAACAACTAATGAAGAAAATATTCAACGTGATTATAGAAATGTAAATGCTGATGGTACATCTACAGTTAAATATAAATCTTGTGATAATGCTGGCAACTGTTCTGGATGGACAACATATACTGCTAAACTAGATAGAACTGCTCCAACATGTGGAACGGCAACAAATGCTTCAAAAACTTGGACAAATAGTAGTAGAACAATAAAACAAGCTTGTACCGAAACTTCAGGAAGTTTATGTGAAAAAAACACATATGAAGCTACATATGACAAAGGAACAATAAAAATTGGCTCTATTACCATAAAAGATAAGGTGGGTAATTCAAGAACATGTACACCTGATGTTTATGTTGATAAAGATCCTCCAACATGTGGAACCGCAACAAATGCTTCAAAAACTTGGACAAGTGATAATAGAACAATAAAACAAGCTTGTAATGATAGTGGAAGTGAATGTGTTAAATCATCTTATGATACAACATATAAAATTACAACCAAAACATCGAGCGTTAAAATAAGTGATAATGCTGGAAATTCAACAAACTGTAGTTACAATGTTTATGTAGATAAAACTGATCCAACTATTACTTTCTCAGTTAAAAGTAAAAATAGTACCTACAACACTAAGAATATTAGTTTTAGTTTATCTAGTACAGATAGCGATAGTGGTACAAATAAGTATTGTATTACTACTTCCGATGATTGCACACCATCTAAATCTTTATCAGCTGGAGAGGCATCTAATACTAATTATAGTATTGGTAATTCTGAATATAATGGAGCAAATAAGACTGTCAAAGCCTGTGTATCAGATGTCGTAGGAAATAAGAAATGCGCTTCAAAAAGCTATACTGTTTATAAGAAATGTCAAGGAAATCACAATGTAGTTTTAGCAAGAACTGATGCTACTCCTCACACTATATATTGGGGTAAATTAAAAGAGAATCATTGTAATAAAAATGAAAGCTATACACACATAAATGGACAAACATTTAAGGGACCATATGCTAAATACAATATTCATGTTTATGATTGTAAGTGCCATTATGATAATATAGTAAGAGAGTATTGTTCAAATTATGAATTTGTTGAAGATATGCAAATTCATGCTGGATCAACAGAAGCTATTCTTCATTATCAAAATAATGATTATGGAGTAAAAGCTTGTAAAAATGGTTATAATACTTACACCCAAGCTGTTTGTACAAGAGATCCATCAGACTTTAATTCAGAAGTTTATAGTGATAACTCAAAAAGATATTGTACTCATGGTTACTGTTTCTTTACAGGAGGAATGAAAGATCAAACGTATAATCATTTTCAAATAGATGATTTATATACATATCCATATCTATCAACTGAAAGATCTAATTTTTCTGGAACCTTAGTACAAAATGTAAGAGATACATGTACAATATCTTGTCAAAATTATAATTATTAAGATAGTCAATTATGACTATCTTTTAATATTAAAAAAAATAATTAACTTTTTTAATATATATGATATAATATAAAAAACGGAGGGATCGGATATGAGTGATTTTGTAAAGGGCTTAATAAAAATAATTATTATACTAGCAATCATAATAATACTACTTATTATCTTAGCTAATCTATTTAATAAGAAAGGTGCTACTAATAAGAACTTAAAGTCAGGAATTAAACAAGTTACTAATATTAGAGGTACAGATAATAATACTAATACAACTACTGATACATCTACAACTGATAATAATCAAGTAGATACTGCTATTGAAGTAGATGCACCAGATACAGCGGCATCTGATTATCTAACACCATTATTAGGTATTACAGTAATTACAATAGGTTCATATAGTATATACAGATATCGTAAAGAAAGTAATTAAGAAGATGAATAATCTTCTTTTTTTTGATATACTATTCTAAAGGTGAACAATATGGAAGAAGAATTAATTATATTAGAAAATAAAATAAAAGAAAATGACTCCATAGAATTAAAAGAAGAATTAATAAAAGCCTTAGATGATGCCTGTGATAAGTATGAAAAAGAAAAACCACAAGCTTTCTTTGGTATGTGTATAAGGAAAAAAGAATTAGCTCAATCAATATATGAAACAAAAGAAGAAGATGATTATAAATATCTATTATCTAGAACAATAATAGATGTCGCCATATGTCTCTTAAATCAAGATAAAATAGAAGAAGCCGAAAAAGAGATAAAACAAGCCTATGATTTATTAATAGGTAATAATGAAGAGGAATCATACTTTGATAATCAAACATCTATAGATAATGACTTTTTATCTTTAGTTATAGATTGTTGTGATGTTTATGGTAATATCTTAGAGACTCAAGATAAACTAGTACCAGCTTTTAATATTTATATGAAAAAATATGTAATAGAATTAGATTATCAAGAGAATAATGAAGAAGATATAATCGATGAAATTAATAAAACTATTACTACTGAGTTATTACCACTACTAGAACAAATAGAGAATTATGAGTTTTCACTAGATATTTGTGAAGCCTACTTTGATTTTAATGAGAAGAATTATTCTAAAAAAGATGAAGAGTTTAAATATGTAATAGATTATTATAAAAAATGTTGTAAGTTATTAAACAAAAAAGACTTATTATCTAGTATTAAAAAAAGATTCTAATCAATATCAAAAGCAACTAAACTGCTTTTTTTTGTTAATTTTACAATCATTCTTATTAAATTATAAAAAAAAAAACATATTTAATAATTGTTTTGTTATAATAATAATAGGTGAGCTAAGATGAAAAAGAATGGATTTACTTTAGTAGAATTGCTAGTGGCAATTTCAATTCTCGCAATACTTACAGCTATTGCGATACCAACGCTTAGGGCTTTTCAAAATAATAATTCGACTAAGCAATATGAAACATATAGGGAGTCACTTCAAACAAGTGGAAAACTATATAATGATTCCTACTCGGATGATATTTTTCAAAACAATCCATATGGCTGTGAAAAAGTACCATTAACTGAAATGATGTACAAAAAAATAGCCAAGGATATTGAATTAAAAGACGTAACTTGTAATATAAGTTCAAAAGATTCTTTTGTCGTTGTAAGAAAATTTAATCAAGAATACGCTTATAAATCTTATTTATACTGTGAAGATTCTAATAAGACAGTTACATTCGACAATTTCGGTGAAGAATATGGAGTTTGTTCAAGAGCCGACGAAGGTCCTGAAGTAACTGTTGATGTAACATCAAATATGGCCAATAATTCAAAGAAAAAGACTGTTAAAGTAACTCTAACAGATGAATATGGATTTACTGCTAATCAATCATTTGATTATGGTTGGACTACAAAGACAAGTCTAAGTCAAGTAACAGATGCAGACTTTAATAAAACATATAAATATAATAATCCTGTTAAAAGGTCAACTGGTGATGTAGTTAAATTAACTTCAAACGCCATTACAATGCCAACTGAAAGTACAGGTACTTATAGATTAATAATTAAGCCTAAACATATTCAAAATATTGTATATATACCTAATACTGAGAAAAAGATTGTTGGACCATTTAGATTCGATCATACTGCTCCTAATTGTCCAACTATTACCGTTAAAAACCAAAACAATGCCAATGTGGCAGCTGGCCATTCAGCTAAAGAAATAACATTTAATCTTGCTTTTACTAATCCAGATGGTGATTATAAAAACTATGATGTTCAAATAAGTACTGATGGTGGAAAAACATTTGGATCAGTTCAAACAAATAAAACTAATACAACATATAAACCATCAGCTGATGGAAAATATGTATTAAAAATAATGCCAAAAGATTATGCAAACAACACAAGGACATGTAAATCAGGAATCTTTATAAAAGATACTGTACCACCAAATTGTCCATCAGTAACAGCTAAAGCCAATGGAGCTAATTTAGCTACAAAGACATGGACAAAATATGATGTTAACTTCACATTTGGATTTACAAGCGATACAACAGGTTGGGATTGGTACACAGATAGTAGTGATGGAACATTAACAAAAGATGGTATTAAATACAAAAAATGGAACTCATCAAAGAATTCACCATCAACTAAATCAGTATCTATCTCAGGACAAGGACAAAGAAGAGTATTAACAAGAGTATATGATGAAGCAACAAACTACAAAGACTGTGTATTTGGACCATATTATATAGATAAATGTCAAAGTACAAAAACAACATGGGGTGCATGGGGTAATTGCTCAGTATCTTGTGGAACAGGAACAAAGTCAAGAAGTGGAACAAAATATAGTACTTTATCTGGTCATACTTCATACAAATGTGGAACTACTTCTGAATCACAATCATGTACAATGCCATGTATTGTAAAAATCACATATAACGGAAATGGCGCAACTGGTGGATCAACAGCTCAAACATCATGTACTAAAAATCAAAATTGTAATTTAGCTGGTAATGGCTTTACAAAATTAGGATATGAATTTGCTGGATGGTATACAGCGGCAAGTGGAGGATCAAAAGTAAATTCACCAGTAAAGATATCAAAAGATACAACATATTATGCACATTGGAATCTAAAATATCCATATAAAGATAGTAATGGAAAAGTATATACAAGACTAGATTCAGCTATCAATGGAGCAGCCAATAATAGTACCATTTATTTAACTGTATCAGAATCATCATTTGATGATCCAAGTACTGGCGTAAATATTAATACCAATAAGAATTTAACACTTAACTTTCAAGGAAAGACAGTTAATTTATTGAATGATTCATTTAATATGAAAAATGGTAATCTAACATTTATAAGTGGAACTGTAGTTGCCACAAATCAAGATAGATCTGCTTTAGCTATAAGCGGAGGTACATTCACTTTAAATGGTGGAACTTTAATCAGTACATTTAAACGACTTAAACCAGAAGGAACAGAAGCTGTTCATATAACTGGTGGAACATTCAAACTTAAATCAGGAATGATAAAATCAGGATTGCATGATCAAAGCGGTTACGCTAGAGGAGTATATATTGAAAAAAATGGTCGTTTTGAAATGTCAGGTGGAACAGTTCTTATTGACTCAACTAAAGTATGGAAAGATAAAAACGGAAATTGGAAAGGTTGGGGTGGTTCTGGAATAAGTTTTAATGGAGGAACCGCAGTAATAACTGGAGGAACTATAAATTTAGTAAGAGGTGGCCCGTCTCGATGCCTATTCTGCGTTAATGAAGGAGGTAAGGCTGTAGTTAAATATACCGGTAAGAACAATCCAAAAGTAATTTGGGGCGGTGTTGTAAGAACTGGAGGTCGAGTATTCTGGTCAAATGGCCATGGAAAAGTAAATGGTAAAGATCGTAAAAGTTCATTATGCATAGAGAAAAAAGTATCTCGAGACATTAATGAAAAAGGTACCCAATTAAGTGCTGGTAATGGAAGCTTAAATATAAAAGCATCAAGTTGTTAATAAAGAAATCTACATTATGTAGATTTCTTTTACATTAAACGTTTCTTTTGATATAATAAAACAAGGTGAGTAATATGTACTTAAAACAAATAGTAACAAGTGGTTTTAAATCATTTGCTGACAAATTAGATATTAAGTTAGATGATCGCATTAGTTGTATTGTAGGTCCTAATGGTTCTGGAAAGAGTAATGTAGTCGATGCCGTTCGTTGGGTACTAGGAGAACAATCAGTAAAATCATTACGTGGAGAAGGATCTATGTCTGATGTAATATTCTCTGGTTCAAAATCAAGAAAACCATTAAATGTAGCCTCAGTAGAATTAATATTTGATAACTCAGATCATTTTATTAATACACCATATACAGAAATATCTATAAGAAGAAGAGTATATCGAAGTGGCGAAAATGAATACTTCTTAAATAATGAAAAATGTCGTCTAAAAGATATAACTAATTTACTTATGGATTCAGGTATGGCTAAAGAATCATTTAATATCATTTCTCAAGGAGAAGTAGATAAAATACTATCTAATTCTTCAATTGATAGAAGAGTAATATTTGAAGAAGCATCTGGTATATTAAAATATAAAAAGAGAAAAGAAGAAGCTCTACGTAAATTAGATAGAACTCATAATAATATTGATAGAGTAAATGATATAATTGGTGAATTAGAGACTCAAGTAGGACCATTAAAAATACAAAAAGAAGAAGCAGAAGAATACTTAGAGAATAAAAATGGCCTAGATCGCTATGAAGTAGCACTACTTGCTTATGATATAGAAAACAATAATAATTCATTAGAACAAGCTAAATCAAGAAAAGAAAAAATAGATAATGATATTATTAATATTTCTAATGAAACTAATAAAAATGATACAGCTAATTTAGAAGATCAAACTCATCTAGATAATTTAGAATTAGAAAAAAGTAATTTAAATAAAGAACTATTAAAAATAACAGAAGAAGTAGAAAAAATAAATGGAGAAAAGAAACTACTAAAAGAACAAAGTAAAACAACAAGAGAAGAAAATGAAATAAAAGAAGAAATAAGAGAATTATTAGAAAAGAAAGAAAAAGTAACAAGTAATATTGAAGTCCAAAGAGAAGACTTAAATCAAGTATTAAATAGCATAATATTAAAAGATAAAGATTTAGAAGAAATAGATAAAGACTTATCTAATTTAAAATCAAAACGTAATATGTTAAATACCGAATATTCTCATCATGATCGAGATATTATAAGTATCAATCATAAAATAAATAATTTAAAATATGAAATAGAAGAGAATAGTGATTTACCAAATAGTGTAAAAAAAGTATTAAATAGTAATGAACTTAAAGGTATACACAATACTATTGGTAATATTCTAAATATAGAAGATAAATATGTAAAAGCCCTAAATACAGCTATTTCTAGTAATAAAAACTTTATTATTACTAGTGATGAAGAAAGTGCTAAACAAGCTATTAAGTTCTTAAAAGATAATCATTTAGGAAGAGCTACTTTCTTTCCAATATCTGTCATAAAAGAAAGATATGTCGATACTGAAACATTAAATGTCCTAAAGAACTCTACAGACTTTTTAGGAGTATTAAGTGATTTAGTAACTTATAATAATAAATATGAAAATATTATTAAAAACCAACTAGGAATAGTCTTAATAGTAACAGATATAGATTCCGCTACAAGACTATCTCACATGATAAAAGCAAAATACAAAATAGTTACTCTAGATGGAGATGTAGTAAATGTTGGAGGTTCTCTATCAGGAGGTTCTTCATATAATTCAAAAAGTGTTATCTTGACAAAACAAGAATTAAAACATAATGAAGAGAAAAAAGAATTATTAAATAAAGAATTAGTAGAAATACAAAATGAATTAGATACTATATCTAAAGAAATATCTACCTTAGAAGAAAAACACTTTATTCTTGCGAACGAAAGAAATGAATTATCTGAATCGGTTAATCTAAAGAAAGCAAACTTAAAAGATATTGAAGATTCATTAGAAGATATTACTAAAGAATGGGAAAACTTAGTATCTATTAGT
>CACXFY010000001.1 GCA_902767005.1 uncultured Erysipelotrichaceae bacterium | reverse complement strand
ATATTTAATTTTCCATTATTAGTCTTATTATCAATAGTAAACATAACTGGAGCTATAATGGACATGGTAATGTTCTTCTACATATTAAGATTAAATAAAGATACTACTTATTCTGAATCAGGGCAACCAGATGAATTTGTTTTAATAACAAGTGATGATTTAATAAAGAAAAAGAGTTTATTCTTTCTACCAATAAGAGTAAGAAAGTATAAAGAAGCAGACTATGTCTTTGAAAAACAAAAAAGAATAAGAGTTAGTAGATTCTCAATTATATTCTTAATTGTTTTCTTAGGACTAGGACTATTATTGTCAATAATATAAAAAGTACATTAAATGTACTTTTTTTTATGTAAAATAATAAAAAAATTCTTGTATCAGTATTTCTCTTATGATATATTGAAATAGACGTTTAAAGCTAATAACTCTCTACTACTACATGAAAATGTAGCTTTTTTGCTTAGTTAATTATAGTAAGGAGGGATAAAATTGCCAATTAGTGAAATTGAATTTCAAAAAGAAAAAAAGATCTTAAAAAAAGTACATAAGCTCTTAGGAGACACCTTAGATTCCCTAGGAGGAGAAGTAATTGATGATGAAGATCAACTTGTCGAATTTAAAAAGATGATGTGGGAAAACTCCTCTTCATTTGATGATGCTGAGATGCAACAAGTAATGGCTGCTACTGCTTTAGAAGCAAGTAAAGCCTTACAAAAGAAAGAATATTTTAGAAGACTAAATAAAATAAAAAACAAGCCTTATTTTGCCTCAATAGTCTATAAAGATGATGATGGTACTATTCAAAATATTTATATGTCTTTAACATACTTAAAAGATGATAATTACAATAATATCTTATATGACTGGAGAGCTCCTATATGCAGCTTATTTTATGATTACGAAACTGGTCCATGTTCATATACTGCACCTGGTGGTACTTATCATGGAGAATTAAAAAGAAAAAGACAATACAAAATAGAAAATAACAAATTAATAGGAGTATTTGATAACTCCTTAAATATTGATGATGAAATATTACAAGAAGTTTTAGCCCAAGATTCAGATGATAAAATGAAGAATGTCGTTAATACTATTCAACAAGAACAAAACAAAGTAATTAGAAATCTAGAAGATAATAATTTAATAGTTCAAGGTATCGCTGGTAGTGGTAAAACAACTGTAGCCCTTCATCGTATTGCCTTCTTACTATATCAATTAGAAAGACTAAATAGTAATAACATACTTATCTTTTCACCTAATAATATATTTACTGAATATATATCAGATGTCTTACCATCATTAGGAGAAGCCAATACCCTACAAACTACTTTTGCAGACTATATGTCTACATTTATTACAGAATATAAAGAAGTAGAAACATTTACTGACTTCGTATCAAGATATTATTCATATAAAGAAGATTATGAAGAATTAGTAAAATATAAACAAAGTGATGAAATAATAACAGACTTATATAATTATTTAAACGAATATATTAATAATGCTAAAATAATTAATTCATTTACAGAGAACGAAATAAACATAGTAGATAAAGAAGAAATAAATGAAATGCTACATTATAAGTATGATAGATTACCATTATTTGAAAGAATGGATGAGATAGCTAAAAAACTATCAAGTAATTTCTACAAAGGAAGTAGTAAAAAAGTAAAAACCTTTGCTAAATTATTAAGAGAAAACTCAAACTTTAAAAAAGACTATAAAGAAATATATAAAAATTTCTGGATGAGTGATTATACTAAAATGAAATTACCAGAATCATTAATTAATTCTTTTATAAAGAAAAATACTATTAATTATGAAGATGCCTTATTATTTACTTTTATTAAAGGTACTTTAGAAGGATTCTTATATGAAGCTAATATTAAACAAGTAATAATAGATGAAGCTCAAGATTATAATAGATTACAATATATTATAATATCTAAAATATTTAGAAGAGCAGACTTTACAATACTTGGTGATATTAATCAAAATATAAATCCATATTATTCTTATAAATCATTAGAAGATTTAAAAGATTTATTTAAAGGAGATACTAAATACCTAGAATTATTAAAGACATATAGATCATCTCCAGAAATAATAGAATATACTAATAAGATACTTAATCTAAAACATGTTAATGCTATAAGAAGAGATAATAATAAACCAGTAGTTATAAGAAAAAACATAAAAGAATTAAAAGAGTCATTATTAAAAGATATTAAGTATTTACAAGATACTTATAAAAGTACAGCTATCATAACTAAAGATAATAAAGAAGCTGATAAATTATATAAATTATTAGAAGAAGAGTTAGACATTTCTTTAGTAGAAGCTAATTCTAAGAAGTTTAATAAAAACTTAATTATAATTCCAGCCTATGTATCTAAAGGTTTAGAATTTGATAGTGTAATTATTTATAATGATCGAAATAATTCATACAAGAGAAACGAAAGAAATCTCTTATATGTAGCTTGTACTAGATGCCAACACGAATTATTTATATATAACTAAAAAAAGAAGCAAACACTTCTTTTTTTTATAGGAAAGAAAGAATTAATAGTTACACTAAAAGTTTATAATCAACTCTTTCGGTGTGAGCTAAAAAGTTGATTCGAGAGTATTGAGAATATATTTATTCAAATAATATCTATTTATACTTAATACTATATTAAATCCTTAGGTGAGAATGGTTTAATATAGTACTTTAAGCTAAGTATATCAATATTATTATTCAAATTTATTATTTAATAAAATATGTAACTATGAATTAATAAAATTCTTTAAGTCTTTCCTTCCTATGGATATTATACAACATATTTTAAAAAATGTGTGAAAATTTGATTTTTTTTATTTTTTATTGAAAAAAAAATCAGTCGATGTTATGATTATTATGGAAGATGAAATAAGTAGAATAAAGATTCGAACATATGAATAAATTTGTAACATCTTGTAAATAATTACTAATTTATTTTATATAAAAAAGTAATAAAATTAAAAGTTATGTTAAACTTATAATAACGGAAGGTGTGAAGTAAATGAATGATTTAATTGAATTATTATCATCAAGTGAAATGACTATTGTTTACGTAGTTGCTATAGTCGCATTCATTTTATGCATGATGATTTATCTAATTGATAAAGGATATGAAAGAAGAAAAAAGAAACATAATACTAAAGAATTAAATAAATTAGTAGAACAAGTAGAAGAATTAACTATGGAAGAGAACTATAAAGAAGAACCAGTTTTAATTCCTACAACTCCAATTCTAAATCCAATAGTAGAAGATAAAAAAGAAGAATTAGTTTATACTGATATAGAGCCAAATCAAGAAGAAGCAAAACGTCAGTTAGAAGAGTTAACTATAAAATTACAAGAAGAAGAAAAAGAGAGAATAGAAGAGGAAAGCAAAAATATAGAATTAACTGACTACGAAACAGAACAAGAAAATAACGCTATTATAAGTTTAGAAGAATTAGTAACAAAGAGTAAAGAAATGTATGCAGCTAATGAATTAACTCAATATGCTGATGAAGGTAATGAACCAATAAGTATAAGTGATTTAGAAGAAAAAGTACAAAAGAAAGTAAATCCAGATTATAATACTCCATTTATTATAAATAAAGTAGTAGAAGAACCTACTAAAGAAGAAATAAATGAGGTAGTTAATAATAAAGTACAAATGGATGACTTTAATACAATTAAAGTAGAAGAAAAGAAATTTAAAAATAGTCCAGTAATATCTCCAGTATTTGGAATAGAAAGACAAGAAACTAATCAAGTAATGGAATTAGAAAATACTGCTAACTATGATAAATTAGATCAAGAAATTAAAAAGACTAATGAATTTATCATGACTCTTAAAGAATTACAAAAACACTTAGATTAGTAAGTGTTTTTTTGATATAATCTTGATAATAAATGACAAAATGTATATAATTATAGTAGGTGAGAGTATGTGAGAAAGGCAAAAAAAAGAAGACAACTTACTAATAAAAGAAAGCGTTTTCTAATAGCAAACGCCTTTTTAGCATTGTTTCTTTT